>CAYJSX010000042.1:6074-9315 GCA_964372575.1 uncultured Planctomycetia bacterium | reverse complement strand
CCGTCCATCCCTCTTCCAGCATTTGCCCTGCAAGATGTGAGCCTATAAAACCACTACAACCTGTGATGAGACACCTCTTCTTCATGCTTCCTGCCTGACCTCAGGCAAGTCCTCACCCAAGGTGACCGTTTTACGTCGCCGGGCAGCCTCATAGGCAGTAAAGACCAGACGCATCGCTTCCACGCCATCGGCACCGCTTCCCAAGGGTTGCCGCTTCTGCCCAATGGCCTCTACAAACTCCTCCCACTCCTCCATCCAGCATCGATCTTCCCCACGAAACTCAACCACCGTCTCTTGAAATGGGCTGGAAAAATCCCGACGGCCATAGGTGACCTTTTCCGTACCGTAGCTGGCCCCTAAGCCTTCGATGGCCACATACCCCTCTTGCCCAAACACCTCAAAGGAGAAAAGATTCTTCCACTGGGTAAGGCTGGAGTGAATGGAAGCGATGCGGCCCTCTTGGGTACGAAGGAGGACGAAGGCGTTGTCTTCTAAGTCACCGGCCTGCCAGTGGTAGGAACCAAGAAAACAGCTCACCTCACAAAACTCTCCCAAAAACCATCTGGACAGATCGACGGCATGAATGCCTTGTTCCATCAAGTGCCCCCCTGCGACGATCTTTGGATCGGCCCTCCACTCCTTTTCATAACCAGGGCGGCCACAGATTCCATATCGGCAGCGAACGAAGAGGGGCTCTCCTATCCTGCCCTTATCGAGCCATCTCTTAGCGAGATTCACCCCCGGGTGGTGGCGATGATTGAACCCACATTTGAGATACCGACCCGTCGACTTGGAAATGGCCAGCATCTTGGTTGCCTCCTCCAAGGTGCGGGCGAGGGGCTTCTCGCACAAAACATGCTTTCCGCTCTCCATGGCGGCGATGCCAATCGGGGCGTGAAGGTGGGGCGGCGTACAGACCAGGACAACGTCTACGTCCCTTCGCCTTGAGACCCACTCCCAGCCCACCTCTGCCTCGCATCCCGCCTGGTTCGCTAAGGCCCTCGCGGAATCCAGGTGGGCAGAAGAGACGACCACAAGTTGCGTATCTGGAAACCTCTTCAACACAGGAACCCTTCGCTTGGCCTGGAGGCCTGCACCCACAATCCCTACGCGCAACGGTCCCAACCCTCTCTGTTTGGCCTTGTGCCTCTTCCCATACCGAAGTATTGAAATCCTGCCTTCACCAGAACCTGAGGATCCAAAAGGTTCTTTGAATCCAAGATCACCGGCCTTGCCATCTTGGATTGGATCCGGACGAAATCCAACTCTTTAAACTCCGGCCATTCAGTGGCGATGACCAGTGCATCCACCCCTTGGGAAGCTTCGTAAGGATCCGGACAAACCTCCAAGAATCCCGATTGCCTTAGTTCCGCCGGATCTGCTTTCGGATCATAGGCCTTGACCTGCGCTCCTTCGGCCTGGAGATTCCGAATCACATCCATCGCCGGAGAGCGTCGAATCGTGCTGGTTCCTGCTTTGTACGTTAAGCCCAACACTCCTACTCGGACCCCATTTAATTTTCCCAGAAGTTCTTTGAGACGAAGCGTTACCCACTGCTTTTGATGATCATTGACCTGTGCCACCGCATCGGCCAGGAGCGTTGGATACCCCATCTGTTTACCCAACGTGCGCAGGGTATTCAAGTCCCGTGCCAGCGTCCCGCCCCCAAACGGCCCACCGGGAGAAACGAACGCCTTAGGTCCTACCCGTTCATCGTACCGGAGCGCCTGCGCGATCTTTAGCCCATCGGCTCCGACGGCATCACAGAGGTTTCCCAGTTCGTTGGAGAAACTGATGCAGGTGGAAAGAAACCCATTCAGAGCGTGTTTCGTCATCTCGGCGGTTCTTAAGTTCGTTCGGATCCTGGGACAGGAGATGGCCCTGAAGAAACCGTCAGTTCGATCCAAGGTCAAGGGATCCTCTGCCCCAACGACAAGGAATGCGGGACTCATAAAGCGGGCCACTGCCTTGCCCAACATCAGATTCTCAGGAACATAGGAAACCGCTGGGCCGGAGGAAGAAGATCCCTTCAGGATCTGTTCAACCCGTTCACAGGTTCCTACCGGAACCTGGCTTTGAACCACGAACAAAGTCGCCGATGGCAATTTTCCTGCCAACCTCTGCGTGGTTTGAAGGATAGGACTTAAGTCCACCTCGTCATTGGCATCTACAGGGGTGTCATAGGCGAGGACGACACAGTCGGCGTTTTGAATCCCTTCCTCTAGGGAAGGGGAGAACCGCGCTCTTCCGGAAGCCAACTGTTTATCCAGCAGCTCCTTGAGTCCCGGTTCAAACAACGGGGGCACCCCGGAATTCAGCGCCTTGATCCGCTGAGTGTCCCAATCGACCCCGCAGACCGTGTACCCCAGCTCGGCCAGGCAAGTGGAGACGACCGAACCCAAATGCCAAAGCCCTAGCACACAGACGCGTTGGATGGATCCAGTCATCGCTGCCCAGCTTTAACCAGGGGGGCTTTCTCTTTTCCGAGATAACGCCGCACCGCAATCCGAACCGCTTCATTCGATGTGTGTCGCGCGGACCAGCCCAATTTCTTTAACTTGTTGACGTCCAAGAAAACCCTCGGCTGATCCCCTGGCCAGCCCCGTTCGCCGCCTGTAAAGCGGAAGTGGACATCCTTTAATCCCATCTCCTCGATGACAATCCGGGCGATCGTCATCACCGAGGTCGAGGCATCCGTCCCAAGATTCAGAATATCGCAAGATGGATCCGCATCGGAAAAGACGTTCTTCAAAACAAAAGACATTCCCTCAATGCACTCCTCCACCAGGAAATAGTTCTTCGCCCCTCCACCGTCCCCCAGGATCTCCAACTCGTTCGGATTGCGGGATAGCTTCTCAATGAAATCGTAGATCACCCCGTGCCCCATCCGTTCGCCAACGACGTTTCCAAAACGAAAGATCCTGGCCCGGAGACCAAACATGCTGCAGTAGGCGCTGATCAAGGCCTCGCAGGCCAGTTTCCCTGCCCCGTAGAGAGAAAGGGGCATCAAGGGCCCGTAATCCTCCGGGGTTGGAACTTCGGTGGCCTCGCCGTAGACCGCACCGGTGGAGGGGAAGATCAGCTTCTTAACCGCATGGATCCGCATGGCCTCAAGAACGTTATGGGTAGCTAGGATCGCGTTGTTCAAATCGAGATCGGTAACGGAGTACCCCCCTGGGATATCGGTATTGCCTCCGAAATGCCAGACCTGCTGTGCACCCTTAACCGCCTGAAGGACCCT
>CAYJSX010000042.1:1026-6064 GCA_964372575.1 uncultured Planctomycetia bacterium | reverse complement strand
GCCGTTTGAAGTGACATCGGTGGCGAAACCCGTGACATTCGCGCCTGAATCGATGCCGGTCGCATAGTTGCCGTTGATGCCGGTGTTGTTGCCGTCGTAGGTAACCGCGAGGAACGCGCCGTATCCGCCGTTATCCGCCGTGCTGTCGGAGTGTGTGTTCGCGTCATGTACTCGCAGGTCTCCTTTGACCACCACTGTCTTCACGCCTGAAGGACCCTTTCCGAATCACAAAGGTCCGCTTGAACAAACTCAACCTGTCCTTCTTCTACCAAGGGGCGAATCCAATTAACTCCACCGACCAAGTTATCAAAAACGCGAATGGAGTAACCTTCTTTGAGTAGCCACTCCACCAGGTGGCTGCCGATAAATCCAGCTCCCCCCGTCACCAGGATCAAACCTTTCTGAGGAGACCTATCCATCCTTTAGATCCCTATTTCCTTTCTCAGCTCGCCAAGGAGGATGTCTTCCAGCCTCTTGGCTGCTTCTTCTTCGGTGGGCAGCGTCCGAGAAAAGGCCAAGCCATTTTGAG
This sequence comes from uncultured Planctomycetia bacterium, assembly GCA_964372575.1. Taxonomy (GTDB): domain Bacteria; phylum Omnitrophota; class Gorgyraeia; order 1-14-0-20-64-10; family 1-14-0-20-64-10; genus JACOVG01. The sequence continues at coordinate 5,535 of CAYJSX010000042.1, read as the reverse complement.
CGATCCGCTCACGAAGGGCGTGATCCTCCAACATAAGGCAAAGCCCTTCGCAAATACCCTGGGGCGAAGGATCCACCAACCAAGCGTTCTCTCGGGAGCCGTAAGTCATGGCGTTGGCCGGTAGATCCAAATCCACCACAGGACACCCGCAGGCCATCATTTCAAATGAGACAAGAGAGGGGTTGGTTGCTGAGAGCACCAACCCCACATCTGATTGCGCGTACAGCTGCGCCAGGGCGGCCAAGGTGGGCAACAATCCCACATTTCTATGAGGAAATGGAAGCCTGGCCCGGTGGACTTGGCTGGAACCAAACAGGGCGATCTCCACCTCTGGACTTTGATGATGAAAAAGCCCCAGTGCCGCTATTCCTAATTCAAAGCATCGTCGGGGCATATCGGGCCGTGCAAAAAAGAGGACCTGTTGTTTATTCCCTCTGAGCACCCTACGGGGAAAGTAGGCAGACCGATCGATGGGGAAGCGAACGTGATCCGCTCTGGCACCATACCGTTCTCTCAGCAGGGAGGCGCACCAGGGCCCTGAGGTCACATGAAAGAATCCCATCCGATACGTGTTCTCTGCCAAAAGATGGTCGGTTCCCATGGGGTAAAAAGAGGGTTCGAAGTCCTGAACAAAATAGAACTTGGCCTTACAGGCCCGATGTCCATAGGCCACGTAGGCGGTTTTCCAATAGGTGACGACCAGGGCATCACATGGTGCCACCGCATCGTAACCCAAAAAAACCTCATACGTCGGTGGCCAAAACCTGGCGGTGAGAAAATCGGACACGTGTCGGCTGTGGCGGAATCCTCGAGAGGGCCCTACGTGGAGACGCACGGTATGACCAAATCTCCCCAGGTAGGTACAGAACCTGACGATGTTGCGGAATCCCCCGCTGGCTTCCCCCACCTTGGGGGCTAACCAAGTGATGCTCAGCCTTGGCTTGCTCATCTTGCCATGCCCGGGAAGCGAATTCGTTGATAGAACTTCACCAAGGATCGATCCCAACCCTTGGGAAGACCGATCAGAAAGAGGAGGGCCCAGGCCCTCCCCTGGAACAGGAACGATGGATCTCGCCTGAAGGCAGGAAAGAGATACTCTCTGACTCCGCGGAGGTTTCCCGCCCTATAGATCTCGGTTGCCTTCTGAAGGACCCACTGGCTGTGCTGACTGAGGGCCATCCGCTTAAGCGCCCTCCCGTAAGGGGTGCCAGAGGGAAGACGCCTTAACACCTTCTCAACGATTTGAAATCTGATCTTCTCAAGAAGATAGGCCCGTGTGGCCTCTGCGGTGAGGGAATCTTCGTGTGTCCGATAGGCAGCCAGCGCCTTGGCCACATACCCAAATTTCCAGCCAGCCTCTGCCATTCGAAGCCACATATCCCATTCAGACCCCATGAGCCCTTCATCAAAATATCCTGCCTGATCGTAACAGGCACGGCGCACCAAACAGGCCGAGTATTTAATGCAGCAGCTGATCAGGAGTCTCTGGAACATCTCCTGCGCCGACAGGGTACGGCCTTCAGGGAAAGTTTGGGCCACCCTGTAAAATGTGCCATGCCCGTCTACCATCTGATAGGCGCAGAAGACCAAACCCAGAGAGGGATCTTGATTAAGCCGTGTAACGCCCTCCGTTAAAAAACCATCCAGATACCAATCGTCGTCGTGGAGGATGCCAACATACCTGCCCTGAGCCAACTCGAGGCACCGGTTGTGGGCCTTTACCCAACCCATCTTCTCTTGGGTTTGGACGTACCGAAGGCGTGAATCCTGAAACTCGCCTATCACCTGGGCTGTTTCATCCTCAGAGGCGGCATCGAAAACCAACAGTTCAAAATCGCCGAAGTCTTGTTTGAGCACACTGGCAATGCTCTGGCGAAGGAACCCTGCCCGATTGTACGTCGGGATACAAACGCTAACCTTAGGAACCCAATCCATTCTCTTAGTCGACAAAGGAACCCATCGAGGTCTATCCGGCTTTCAAAAATCCTTTTAGGATGGAGGCGCTGTCGGTCACTGCCTCTCTCTGGATCCTGGCACGCTGCCTAAGAATATCCGGAAGGGTTACTATGGTTTTGAAAAAAGCCTTCGCCTGAACCAAAGACATGTTCACATCTGCTGTTAAGATACTCTTGGCGAGGCGGCAGAGCTCACGAAGAACAACTTGAGTTATCATCCCAGTTGGCATCACCTTCAAAACGAACCTCAGGTAATTCTTTTGCCCGTCCTGCGCCCTCAGGACTGCCCAGTCGGGTGGTCTATCCTTGTGCACCGCCTTGAAGGTAGCGGCTTGCTTGTGGTAGACAAGGGCGGCAGAGACGTACGTGGTTTTCCACCCTCTCATCCATGCGCGCCAGCAAAGGTCGGTATCCTCCCAGTCAAAGAAAAAAGTCTCATCAAACCCTCCCAGGGCTTCAAACATCCAGCGGCGAACGAGGAGACTGCTTCCACAGCCCCAAGGGATTTCCATCGTTACAGGGGGGTTCCCTGCACAGCGAATCCAAGGGAATCTGGAGCGAAAAAAGGGGCCCTTGGCAAAGTGAAAGGGGTGGTGAATAACCTTTTGGCCCTCCCAATCCATCACCTTGGGGTCTGCCACAAAGAGGGTTTCATCTGACAAGGCGACCTTCATCAAACACGAGATGACGGACGAATCCAGCCGGGTATCGTTGTTGAGGAAGAAAAGGAAGTCTCCGGTGCAGGTCGAAGCGGCTCGGTTGTTGGCTATCGAATAGCCGTAGTTTTTCTCAAGAGGCAAGAACCTGACGTCAAAATGCGCCGCAATCTGTGCGCTCTCATCGGAGCTTCCGTTATCGGCCACCATCACCTCAAGATTTGGCCAATCCTGCTCCTTGAGCGATCCCAGGCAATCCGGTAAAAGATGCGCCCCTTTGTAATTAGGAATCACCACCGAAACCTTTGGAAATTCCTCTCCAGAGCCGCTCAAGCTTGGGCTCTCCTTTGCATTTCGAAGATAAAAGAGACTGCCAGTAGGCCTACCGGGAATACGTGTCTCAGCGAGGAAACCATCCATCTCCGCAAGGTTCCCCCGCCAGGGGGAAGGAGTGGAACCTGGAGCGTAATGATGTTCAACCCCACAGATTCGAAAAGTTCAGCAGCACTCTTGAGGGTATAAAAATGGACATGCGTTCGATCCAGAATGCCAGAGTCCTCATAGCGCCAAGAGCCGGTCAAAAGCTGAAGACGGATACGCCAATGCGCTACGTTGGGAACGACGGCAACCACCCTGCCATTCGGGCGAAGCTGGTGGACAGCCCTCCGGAGCACAGGGGCTGCATCAGTCAAATGTTCAATCACGTGAGAGAAAAGAACGACATCCAGGGGGATGGCCCCTACTTGAGCCCAAGTTTCTGGATCGGATAGGCTTCCTCGAACGATCCGCTGACAAACAGACTCGGCAGTTGTGGCACGCTCCGGATTAAGCTCGACTCCCACCACCTCGCAACCGCGATCTATGAGAAGACGAGCGACTTTCCCGCCTCCACACCCGCAATCCAGGACCCTTTGTTGGCTGCCGATCGTCTGAGCCACCAAGGCCGCCTCATCACCCACCACGGCCGCGGGCTTAGGGATGCCCACGACCTGCTTTACCTCGGTGGCCTCATCTAACCGATGCCTTTCTCTTAGGGAGAGAGAAACTGCTCAAGGTCCTACCGCCCGCTACCCATGGGTCGAGCTCAGAAATCTCCGCCACCCCATTCGCCGAAGCCTCCAATAAATGGCCTTCGCGACCAACGGGAGGGCTTGGATTCTCGTGCCAACAGAAACTTTCCCATCCGCCAAAAGGTGCGCCATGCCATCCAGCATCATCATCTGGCTAAAGACCTTCTGGTAGAGAAGAAAGACCTGGTCTGCCTTCATCCCCCTTATGGGGGCGGTTTTCCTGAAGCCGCTGCGCGCAAGAATCTCCAGAATGGTGCGGACCCGATGGAGATAGGTATGTTGGCTCCTGACCAACTCCTGTCCACGCCTGGCAATCCGAGCCCGCTCTTCTTCGTGGGCCAGATAGTATCGTATCAGATCCATGAGGTCGCCTTCGTTACGATAGGTCAAGAGGTGCTTCCCTGGGGCAAAGAGTGGATCCCTGGGGAGTTTCTCGGTCAAAAGCAAACTCCCACAACCCATGGCCTCGAAGGCTCGCATGGTATGACTAAATGACTTGGGTGTTGGTTTGTCAAAAACGATCTTGGCTCGGCTGTAGATGTGGCCAATTTCATTGGGGTCGGCTCTTTTCCAATAATCGTTTGTGCGAAATTCTCTGGCAATCCTTTCCAGCAGCGCCTTTCTCTCTGTGCGAACTGCACCAATAAATGCAACGTCGTAAAGAAATTCTCCGGGCTGGTAAGGAACCCGTTCGGGGTCGTAGGCAAAGGGGAGGTAAAAGGTGTTTGGATTTACTTCTCGGAAAAGATCCACAAGCCAGTTATGAGCCAAAAAAACGTAGTCAAAGAAAGGGACCATAACTTTTCCGCGTGGAATATCCAAGGCTGC
>CAYJSX010000042.1:0-1016 GCA_964372575.1 uncultured Planctomycetia bacterium | reverse complement strand
TCAATATATACAAGGAGATCCCAACTCCCGCGAGGGCCAATCTCTTGGAGGTCCAGGTCTGAGGCATAACCTGCACGTTCAAAACGATAAGGCAAACCGGCATAGGTTATTTCCATTCCCATTTTTTTAAAGGCCCCTTCATAAGAAGGAAGCAGTCCTTTGGGAGAATACGACCCGCACAACAAAACCTTCATAGAGACGGACCGGCCTTGACGCGAAGGATGAAGCCCTTGCCCTTTTCTCCAAATATTTCAAAGGGCTCCGGTTGAATGTGGGGATTCTCCTTTAAGAATTCTGAGAAGGCCTTGGCCTCCCCCTTTTCGGGATCGTGACCAAAATCATTCCAGTCATCGAACAAAATGACGCTGCGATCGCGGAGGATGGGTTCTATAAACTGCAACGCCCTGGTAGCCGAACAATACAAATCGGAGTCGAAAACGCAGACTGAAACATTTCTCAGGCCGTATTTCTTTCTTGTCTCTGGCACCAAGGTCTTATCGAACCATCCCTCCACCAGAAATGTCTTGCCCCAATCAACCCCAAATCGATTAAGGTAAGTCTCAACCTCTGGCCGAGGGGCATAGAATGCCCCCTCATAGAATGGCGCGCCTTTATCCCTTCCCCGGAGGGGCGGTAGACCGAGAAATGAATCAAACCCGAAAAATCTCATATCCCTTATCCCAATTTCTCGGGCAATGGCCTGTGCGTACCATAGCGTAAAACCACGGAATATCCCAAACTCAAGATAATCGCTCCCCTCTGCCAATCCAGCCCTTGCACACCAGGAGAGGCACCGGTTGACTGTGATGATCAAGCGGGGATCAGCGGGGGCGAAATTTTTCTCGGGGCCGGCGAAACGCCCCTTCATGGACCGAAATAGATGCAGCAGGCCAGCTTCCCTTAAAAGCCCTCTGGCAAGGGTGCGAACCATGCCTTGGCCCTCGTCTAAACCTGTTTGCCCCGAGACAAAAGCCTATGGATGAACTGCTCAAATTGATCCGCAAGAATGGGCAATG
>CAYJSX010000041.1:0-9340 GCA_964372575.1 uncultured Planctomycetia bacterium | reverse complement strand
GGGGGCGATCCTAACCCTGATCCTCTTTGGAGTAATGCTCACCGCCCGGATCGCTGATCCCGCTGTGCCCCGATGGAACCGGCAAGCTGGGTTGGCCTTCGTGCTGACCGCAGCACTGGGTGTGGGGCTGGGGTGGCTCCTGTGGAACACCCCTTGGACTGCCTCTGGGTTAAACCGACCGCCAGTTGCCCTGGCCACGCTGGGTAAGGTGCTGGTCTCGAGCTACGTGCTTCCCTTTGAGCTTCTCTCCCTCCTGCTCCTGGGGGCCCTGGTGGGAGCCCTCTATGTCGCAAGGAGAGACTGAGGATGATCATCCCGCTGCCTTGCTTTTTGGTTGTGAGTGCAGGGCTCTTTGCCGTTGGGCTCTTTGGCGCTTTAACTCGGCGCAACGCCATCGGCATCTTGATGGGGATTGAGCTTATCCTGAACGCCGCTAACTTGAATCTCGTCGCCTTTCAGCGGGCCTGGGGAACGCCGGATGGAACTGGTCAGATCGTGGCCCTCTTTGTGATCGGGATCGCCGCGGCGGCTGCGGTGGTGGGGCTCGCGCTGATTTTGGCGATCTTCCGACACCGCGAGACGATCTCCGCCGACGAGATCCGGCTGTTGAAGGGATAGACGTGTGAGCGGAAAGTCTAACTTGTCATTGCGAGCGACCGGAAGGAGCAAAGCAATCTTGCTTTTAGGTCGAGATTGCCACGTCGGCCCTTCGGGCCTCCTCGCAATGACGTACCTGGAGAGTTTGTGAGGTGGGCCTCTTTCTCATCCCCCTTCTTCCGTTCATTTCCTTTGTCCTCCTGATTTTCTTCGGACGGCGGTTGGGTAAATTAAGTCCTGCGGTGAGCCTCTTGGCTCTTTTGGGCAGCTTGATCTTGTCTCTTCGTCTTTTTCTTACCGCTTACCGCTTACAGCTTACCGCTTCCTTCTCTTTTGACTGGCTTCCTCTGGGAAATCAGCCCATTCGGTTGGGCCTGATGGCCGACCCGCTGTCGATCACCATGTGCCTGGTGGTGACGGTGGTGGGTTGGCTCATCATGCTTTATTCGATTGGCTACATGAAGGGGGATCCGCGATTCTCCCGCTTCTTCGCTTACCTCTCCTTGTTCTTCGCCTCGATGCTCACGTTGGTCTTGGCGGATCACCTCCTCCTCCTCTACATCGGATGGGAGCTGGTGGGGCTGTGCTCCTATCTTCTGATCGGCTTCTGGTTTGAGCGGCCCGCCGCGGCCAACGCCTGCAAGAAGGCCTTCATCACGACGAGGATCGGGGACCTGGGGCTTCTTCTTGGAATTTTCCTCATCGCTCAGACGACCGGGAATTTGAGTTTGACGAATTTGGGCGAAAGGGCGGTGGCCCTAGGACCCTTGGTTCCCATCGCCGCGCTCCTTATCTTCTGGGGGGCCGTGGGGAAATCGGCGCAGATCCCGCTTCACGTCTGGCTGCCGGACGCGATGGAGGGCCCGACCCCGGTCTCGGCCCTGATCCATGCGGCCACGATGGTGGCGGCCGGAGTTTACCTGGTCGCCCGAACCCTGCCCCTCTTCCTCCCATCGCCGGATGCCCTTTTGGTGGTGGCAAGCCTAGGAGGGTTGACCAGCTTTTTTGCCGCCACGGTCGCCTGCACGCAAAGAGACTTGAAACGGATCCTCGCCTACTCCACGATCAGCCAGTTGGGCTTCATGATGCTGGCGTTGGGTTGCGGCTCTGCCGCCGCTGGGATGTTTCACCTGGTCACCCATGCCTGGTTCAAGGCCCTCCTCTTCTTGGGAGCCGGCTCGGTGATTCACGCCCTTCATCACCAGGATGTCTTCCGGATGGGGGGCCTGTGGAAGGCCATGCCGATCACCGCCCTTACCTTTTCTCTGGGGGCCATCGCCATGGCAGGGATCCCTCCCTTCTCTGGCTTCTGGTCCAAGGAGGAGATCTTCATGACCGTCTATCAATTCCACCACCCCAGTTTCCCCTGGATCGGCCAGGCCCTCTTCACCTTGGCCTGCGCGGTTGCCTTCCTCACCGCCTTCTACATTACGCGGGCTTGCCTGTTGACCTTCGCCGGTAAGCCCAAAGAGGCGCATCATGCGCACGAATCTCCTCTTGTCATGACAGTGCCTCTTATCGCACTGGCCGCAGGGGCAGCCGGTATCGGGTTGATTGGAAGCCCGTGGGTTGGGCATCTGTTCCAACACTTCCTTCAAATTGAGATGGTGCCTGGCACCCATGAAACGGTGCCAGGCCCCTTGGCCCACGGCCCGGGGTGGATTGCCCTGGGCTCCATCGCAGTGGCCGCGGCCGGAATGGGTTTAAGTCTCCTGCGCTACGGCTTGGGAATCTCTTGGGTGCCCGCGGGGCTGCGGCCGCTGTTCTCCCGCGCCCACCGCTTTATCTTTGAGGGCTACCGGGTGGACAAGCTTTACCAAGATTGCATCGTGGACCCGGTCGCGGCGCTGGCCCGCAAGGCCTTCTCCTTTGATCTGGGGGTGATCGATGGGGCAGTCAACCGAACCGGCGAGGCCGGGCTTGCGGCAAGCCGGATCAAGGGGTGGATCGATCAGAAGATCGTGGATGGGGCGGTGATCGGCACGGCCATCAACGTTGGCCGGACAGGGGCGTGGCTGCGCCTTCTGCAAACGGGCCTCGTGCAGAATTATCTTCTGATCGCCGCGTTATCAACGGTGGCAATTTTTCTGTTTCTACTCAAAGGAGTCTAGATGGATTTCCCGATTTTAAGCTGGATCGTTTTCCTGCCGCTCGTTGGAGCGTTCCTGTGCCTCGTCATCCCGAAGCGCCAGGGGGAGCTCATCAAGGCGATCGCGACGGTGTCGACCTTTGTGACTCTGGCCTTGAGTGTTTGGCTCCTTACCCAATTCAACCCTGGTCTCAAAGGCTTTCAGTGGGAGGAGAAGCTCTCCTGGATTGCCCCGATCAACGTCTGGTATCACCTGGGGGTGGATGGGTTAAGCTTGCCGCTCGTCTTCCTGACGGCCCTCTTAAGCCTTGTGGCGGTCATCGCCTCCTTTGGGATCCGAGAGCGCCTTAAAGAGTATTTCTTCCTCTATCTCCTCCTGGAGACCGGCATGCTCGGGACCTTCCTCGCCCTGGATCTCTTTCTCTTCTACATCTTCTGGGAGATTGTGCTGGTTCCGATGTACTTCCTGATCGGCATCTGGGGTGGGCCCAACCGGGAATACGCGGCGATCAAGTTCTTCCTCTACACCCTCGCCGGGTCGGTCTTCATGCTCCTTTCGATCTTGACCTGCTACTTCGCTTCGACACCGCACACCTTTTCGATCCCCCTGCTCATCGAAAGGGGGTTGGAATTGGCTCCAAGCATCAAGACTTGGGTCTTCCTGGGCTTCTTCCTCGCCTTCGCGATCAAGGTGCCAATCTTTCCCTTCCACACCTGGCTTCCGGACGCCCACGTGGAGGCCCCCACCCCCATCTCGGTCCTGCTGGCCGGGGTGCTGCTTAAGATGGGAGGGTACGGCTTCTTTCGGATCAGCTTTCCGCTGCTTCCAGAGGTGGCGAAGGACTTTTCCCTCCTCTTTGGCGTTCTGGGCCTGATCAACGTGGTGTATGGGGCGCTGGTCGCCATGGCGCAAACAGACTTCAAGAAACTCGTGGCCTACTCGTCGGTCAGCCACATGGGCTTTGTGCTCCTGGGATTAAGCGGCTTGACCCCGGCCGGCTTCAACGGGGCGCTCCTGGAGATGTTCAACCACGGAACGATCACCGGCGGGATGTTTCTCCTGGTAGGGGTCCTCTACGACCGGACCCACACGCGGGACCTGGGCGCCTTTGGAGGGCTTGGCTCCAAGGTGCCGATCTACGCGGGGCTCCTCTCTTTCTTCGCCCTGGCAAGCTTGGGGCTTCCGGGGCTCTCCGGCTTTGTCGGGGAGTTCTTGGCCCTCCTGGGCTGCTATCCGACCCATCCAGTCCTCACGATCTTCTCAGTCCTGGGGCTGGTGCTGGGGGCGGCCTATTTTCTCTTGACGCTCCAGCGAATTCTCCTGGGCCCGCTCAACACCAAGTGGAGCGGCTTGGCCGAGATCAGCAAGCAGGAGATCTTTACCCTGGCACCCCTGATGTTCTTCATCGTCTGGTTTGGCCTCTGGCCCAAATGGATCCTCGACCTTCAAGGGCCGGCCCTCTCAGCCCTCCTGCTGCGTCTGGGAGTCCCCACCGGATGGTGAGCATGATTCACTACGTCATTGCGAGGGGACGAAGGCCCCGAAGCAATCTCGGTTTGTGGCAAGCATGATTGCTTCGCCCGCCTCAGGCGGGCTCGCAATGACGATGCGACAATGCCCCTAGTCATTCTTCCGGAGCTGATCCTGGTTGGCGGGGGGCTTTTCTTCCTCCTCGTTCCCGGGTTGAAGAGCGCCCGTCTGCTGGCCCTGTTTGCCCTCGTTTTCCTCGTGGGGGCCTTTGATCTGGTGTTGGTGAGATGGTTTGCGCCTGTCTCCTCTGTCACCCTCTTTTCTGGAATGTTGGTGGTGGATCGGATGAGCGCTTTCTTCCAGTTGGCGATCCTCCTTTTGATGAGTCTCATCACCCTCATGGCTTGGGGTTTTGCTAACGAGGGCTTCCGAGGCCGCAGGGAGCTGTACGCCCTGCTCCTTTTGACCACAACCGGCCTCCTCATCTTGACCGGCGCGCAGCACCTGGCTCTGATTTACGTGGGGCTCGAGCTGGTTTCCATCCTCTCGTACCTGTTGACCGGCATCACCAAGAAGGAGAGTCTCTCGGTGGAGGCGGCCCTCAAATACTTTCTCTTTGGCTCGCTGGCCACCGGCGGTCTGCTCTACGGCCTCTCCCTTCTCTATGGGTTAACCGGAACGCTCGACCTGGCGATGCTGGCCTCCCTTTTCCCTCAAGCCTTCGAGAAGGCCCCTGCAATCTCCCTGGTGGCCCTACTCCTTCTGATCGGCGGCCTGGGATTCAAGCTGGCCCTGGTCCCCTTCCACATGTGGGCACCGGATGCCTATGAAGGGGCGCCGACACCGGTCGCCGCCTTCATCTCGGTGGGGCCCAAGCTGGCCACCTTCGCGGTGGTGGCTCGGCTCTTTTTCGTGGCGCTGCCGCCCAACGCCCTTGCCCTCGTGCCAGCCATCCTGACGATTCTCTGTTTGGTCACGATGACCCTGGGCAACGTGGTGGCCCTGGTGCAAACCAATGTGAAGCGCCTCTTGGCCTATTCTTCGATCGCCCAGGCCGGGACGATGGCCATCGGTTTGGCGGTCGGGACTCCGCTCGGATTAATGGCGATCCTTTATTACCTGGTGGCGTATCTCTTGATGAACGTGGGGGCCTTCGCAGGGGTGATCGCGGTGGGAAACGCTACGGGCCGGGAGGACCTGGGCGCCTTTTCCGGCTTAAGCCGCAGGCAGCCACTCCTGGCCTTCATGCTGACGATATCGCTCCTGTCGTTGGCCGGCATCCCGCCGACCGCTGGGTTCCTGGCCAAGCTCTGGATCTTTGGGGCGGCCCTGGCGGCCGGGTCGAACCTCCTGGCGATCGCGGCCGCGGTTAACTCGGTGATCGCGGTCTTCTACTATGTAAAGATCATCAAGGTCATGTACCTCGACCCAGAGCCGTCAGGGGTACCGGCCGTTCCTCTAAGCCCTTCCTTATCCCTTACCCTGGCCCTGTGCACGGTGGGCCTGTTGGTCGTCGGGCTCCTGCCAGGACCCTGGCTGACTGCCGCAGGCAGCGCACTGCCCCTGCCGCTTAAGCCCGGGGATCTTCCTTGGGTTTAGACTGTGAACGGGCCACTGCGTCCGGTCCCGTGGTATCATAAAAGTTTCTCATGTGGCTGAGGCGAGTAGGGATTTTAATCCAGATCCCCCTCATCCTGGGTTTGTCCCCCGTCGTGGGAGGGGCTCTCGGCTGGTGGCTGGATCGGGCCTTGGGGACCAGGCCCCTTTTTTTGATCCTGGGGTTGGCGGCGGGATTCGCCGCTGGAATTCGAGAGACATGGCTTCTCATCCGGAGAGCCTCTGAAGAGGAAAGAAGAAGATCGTGAAGAAAACGGTGGAGATCTCCCTTCTCCTGGCCGCTTTCGTGAGCCTGGGCACCATCGCCTGGACCGGCCGGCTTTTCTTCGCAAGCCTCTGGGTGGGCGTGGCCTGGGGCCTGGCCAACCTCTGGTGCTTGACACAGCTTGCCCGCCGCATCGCCGGCGGCAAAAAGGGCTATCCCTTAATCGGCTGGCTCATCGCCAAGTTCTTCCTCCTCTACGCGCTGGTTGTCTGGTTCCTGGTGGGGCTTAAGCTCTCGGCCGCTGGGTGGTTGACCGGCTTTACCTTAACCCTGGTCTCGGCAGGGGTCTCTTTCTTGAGGGATAAGGGTGCCAGGATAAATCCTGGCACCCTCCTTTGCAAGGGGCTGGCCTTTTTCTTAATCTGCTTCGCCCTGGGACCTCTGGCCGAGGCCTCGGAGGCGGCCCGTGGTGGAACGCCCCCGGCTCATCTGCCCGAGATTCCGAACCTCATCACCCTGATCACCCAAGGCAAGGAAGGGGTTTGGGTGAACTTCCTCCACATCTGGGAGAATGGAATCTTCGCGTTTCTCATCGCGGGGATGGTGGGTCTCCTGATCGCCTGGGGAACCCGGACCCTGGCCCTGGTTCCTGGACGGGCTCAGATCGCGGTGGAGGCGGTGGTGGAATGGCTGGACAACCTGGTTTGCGGGGTGCTTGGGAAAAAGGAGGGCAGGAGATACCTCCCCTTCTTGGGGACCCTGTTTCTCTTCATCCTGGCGATGAACCTGGCGGGCCTGGTGCCTGGCCTGAAGTCGCCCACCTCCCGCTTTGAAATGACCGGCGCCTTGGCCCTGTGCGTCTTCGCCTTTGTTCAGTGGACCGGCATTCGGCGCTTGGGACCCTTCGGTTACCTCGACCACATGGTCGGACAGCCCCGCGACCCGATCGGCTGGCTCCTTTCGCCTTTGATGCTCTTCATCCACGGCATCGGCGAGCTGGTCAAGCCGTTGTCGCTCGCGCTGCGGCTCTTTGGAAACATCATGGGGGAGGACACCCTGCTGGGGGTCTTTGTCGCCCTGGGGGCCATGGCCTTTGCCTGGTCGCACCTTCCCATTGGGATACCGCTGCATCTTCCCTTTGTTTTCTTGGCCATCATCTTTTCTGTGGTGCAGGCGCTGGTCTTCACGAGTCTGAGCATCATCTACATCTACATGATGCTGCCCCACGAGGCAAACTAAGAAAGGAGTTAAGCAATGGAACAGCACGCGGTGGATTGGGCAAAGGTGGTGTTGGGATTGGGGCTGCCGTTGGGATTGGCCTTGGCCGCCGTGGCCTCGGCTGCGGGGCTGGCCCGGGCGGTGGCCGCTGCCATGGAGGCGGTGGCCCCTCAGCCGGAGGCGGCCGGCAAGAGTCAGGGGGCCATGATCTTGGGCTGCGCCTTCATCGAGGCCTTGACGATATACGTCTTTGTGACGGTGCTTCTGTTCGGGTTTGGCCTTTTGAAGATCTAGGTTTTATCAGGCGCCATGCAGATTCTGGCTCAATTCGTTGTCAACATCCTGGCGTTCTTCTTTTTGCTTGCGATCCTCAAGCGGTTTGCCTGGGGCTCGATCCTGCGGCTGATCGATGAGCGCAAGGCCAAGATCACCTCGGAGTTTGCGGCGATCGAGAGCGCCAAGCAGGAGCTCGAGAAGCTGAAGTCCCAGTACCAGGAGAGCCTGGCCGCCATTGAGGAGGAGGCCCGGGGAAAGATCCAGAAGGCAATCGCCGAGGGCCGACAGATCGCCCTGGAGATCGAGGAGGATGCCCGGGCCCATGCCCGGGCCACCCTGGAGAAGGCCAGGGAGTCGGTGACCCTGGAGGTGGCCAAGGCCCGGGTGGAGCTCAAGGAGCAGGTGGTGGATCTGGCGATCCAGCTCACCCACAAGGTGCTCAAGGAGCATCTGGACGAGGAGACCGACCGCCGGATGATCGAGGCCTTCATCCAGGAGATCAACACCCTGGAGGGCAAATAGGTGGTAGACCGCGCCCTCGCCCGCCGCTGGGCCGAGGCCTTTGTCAATGGGCTGGAGGCAGCCCGCAAGGTTCAGCCAGGGTTGGACGGCTTACGATGGATGACCGAGGTCTACCAGACCCATCCCGACTTAAGAAGGTTCCTCGGCTCACCAGAGATCGGCGAAGAGGAAAAGTTCTCTTTGCTCTCCCGGCTCTTTGGGGAGCTGGCAGGCCCCGAAGGGATGGCGCTTTTGAATCTCTTGCTCCGGTGGGACCGCCTGGAGCTTTTGCCGGCCATCTGGGAGGAAGCGGTGGCAGTCCATGAGGCGCGTCGGGGGCTGGTGCGGGGCAGAATCGCCACAGCCCATCCCATCTCCTCTTCCCAGGTGGATGGGGTGGCCAAGGCCCTGGGCGGGCGCCTGGGCAAGAAGGTGGTCCTCGAGCGCTCGGTGGATCCGCAGCTTATGGGGGGCGTTAAGATCACGGTCGGTACCCACTTGTTGGAGGCGTCGGTGGCCTCTCGGTTGAACGATTTCCGACGGCAACTTTTGTCCGCAAAGGTGACATGAGGCCCAGACTTACGCGAGTGAAAACGAGCGTCAAGTCTGCCGGCCGAATGTCATCCCGAGGAGGCTCCCAGGCCGACGAGGGATCTAAACGAGGGATCTCATCTCATGTCCATTCGACCTGAAGAAGTGACCTCCATCCTCCAGCAGGAGCTGGAGGCGTACAAAACCAAGCTGAAGATGGAAGGGGTGGGTACCATCCTCCAGGTGGGGGATGGGATCGCCCGAATCTATGGCCTGGAAGACTGCATGGCCGGAGAGCTCTTGGAATTTCCAGGTGGGGTGGCGGGTCTGGCCCTCAACCTGGAGGCCAACTCGGTGGGGGCCGTCATCCTCGGCTCTGACCGAGGCCTCAAGGACGGCGACCAGGTCAAGAGAACCGGCCGGATTGCCCAGGTGCCGGTGGGAAAGGCCCTGCTGGGTCGGGTGGTGGATGCCTTGGGGCGTCCGCTGGATGGCAAAGGGCCGATCGCCGCAGAGGCGACCCGCCCCATCGAAGGACGCGCCCCCTCGGTCGTTCAGCGCCAGCCGGTCAAAGAGCCGCTCATGACGGGCCTTAAGGCGATCGACTCGATGATCCCCATCGGCCGCGGCCAACGGGAGTTGGTGATCGGCGACCGCCAGACCGGCAAGACCGCGATTCTGCTGGACACACTCATCAACCAAAGAGATACCGGGGTCGTCTGCATCTACGTAGGTATTGGCCAAAAGCTCTCCAACGTCGTGGCCGTCACCGAGATGCTGAAGAAGCATGGGGCGATGGACCACACGATTGTGGTCTCGGCCGCCGCCAGATCGG
>CAYJSX010000040.1:0-9642 GCA_964372575.1 uncultured Planctomycetia bacterium | reverse complement strand
CGTCTGGGGCAATCCACCTGGATGGCAGGCCGTTGGATTACCGTCGAATTGAACGGATCCGGCGCTCGATGGGCTATGTGATGCAGGAGGCAGGGCTCTTTCCCCACATGACGGTGGAGGAAAACATCTCGATCCTGGCCCGGCTCTCGGGCTGGGAGCCGCAGAAGATTCGGGAGCGGATCGAGAATCTCATGAACCTGGTGAACCTGAAGGATCCCTCCCTGCTGGAACGGGGCCCCCGAAGCCTAAGCGGCGGCCAGCGCCAGCGGGTGGCCATCGCCCGGGCCCTTATGCTGGATCCGCCGATCCTCCTGATGGACGAGCCCTTCTCCGCGCTGGACCCGATCGTTCGCCGTGAGCTTCAGGATGAGTTCATCCGGATCAAGCCGCTCATCCACAGGACCGTTGTCATCGTCACCCACGATTTTGCCGAGGCCTATCGGCTGGGGGATAAAATCATTTTGATGAATGCCGGTTCGATAGAGCAGGAGGCGCCTCCGGTTGAATTTGTGCGCCAGCCGGCCAGCCCGCTGGCGAAGACCTTCGTCGCCTCGGCCCGAGGGATTCCAGGATGAAAGGCAGAGGTTGCTTTGGCCTCGCTGCGCTCGGGCTCGCCATAACCCTGGGCGCTCTAGGCCTGGCCCAACCGGCAGCGGCCAAGCCCAAGGTCCGAGTCGCCAGCAAGCACTTCACCGAGGGCTATCTCTTAACCGAACTGATGGCCCAGCTCCTTACGGCCAGGGGCTATGAGGTGGAGCGGTTCCATGGGCTGGGGGGGACGATGGTCTGCTTTAAGGCGCTCCAAAATGGAGAGATCGACCTTTACCCAGAGTACACCGGAACGATTGAACAGGAGATCCTAAAGGTACCCAGTCGCATAAGCGATGAGGAACTGCGCCGAGAGCTTCAGACCCGCTTTGGACTTGCCCTGGGGCACACCTTCGGCTTTAACAATACCTATGCCATCGCCTTGACCCAGCGCAAGGCCAAGGCGCTCGGGCTTGCCAAGATCTCGGACTTAACCCGGCACCCGGAGCTGAGGGCCGGTCTCAGTTACGAGTTTCTGAAACGCCAAGACGGTTGGGAAGCCCTGGCCAAGGCGTATGGTCTTCGGTTGAACCCGGTGGGGCTGGAACATGGCCTGGCCTACGAGGCCCTGGTGAATGGCGAGATTGACCTCACGGATGCCTACACCACCGACGCCAAGATTGAAAAGTTCGATCTCGCGATCCTCCAGGATGACCGGGACTTCTTCCCTAAATATCTGGCCGCCCCCTTGATCCGGGGAGAGCTGGCCGAAGAGCTCGGCCCCATCCTACAGCCCCTCTCCCAATGCCTGGATGAGCGTTCGATGCGAGCGCTGAATGCTAGGGTCGAGCTGGAGAAGGTCCCCTTTGCCGAGGCGGCAAGAAATTTTTTGATCCAGGAGGGATTGATCTCCGGCTTTGGAAAATCTCCCCTGCCAACCCTCTTTTCTCGGGTCGGGGGGCGCACCTTGGAACACCTGGCCTTGACGTTGACGAGTCTCTTGGCGGCCATTGCGATCGCGGTTCCCTTAGGGGTTGGCTGCTACCGTCTGCCGGGCTTAAGCCACCTGGTCATCCCGGTAACAGGGCTTTTGCAGACGATCCCCTCGATTGCCCTCTTGGCCATGCTGATTCCAGTCTGCGGGATTGGCAAGTGGCCGGCGATTGTTGCCCTCTTCATCTACGGCCTGCTTCCGATCCTCCGGAACACCTACGAGGGGCTCAAAAACGTCGACCTTCAGTACCGGATCTGTGCCCAGGCGATGGGGTTGACCCCTTGGCAGCGGTTGAGGTTGGTGGAGTTTCCGTTGAGCTACCCAATCCTCTTGGCTGGGGTCAAGACGGCTGCCATCATCAACATCGGCACCGCCACCTTGGCCGCCTTCATCGGAGCCGGCGGCCTGGGTGAGCCGATCGTAACGGGCCTGGCCTTAAACGACCCTCGCCTCATCCTGGAGGGGGCCATCCCGGCCGCTGGCCTGGCCTTGACCACCGAGTTCGCCTTTGGGCTCTTGGAACGCCAGGCCAAATAAGCCGGTCATGCCGCAGGCTCGGCTCTTTTCATGAATGGGCGGGTTGCTGCGGCTCTTGGGATTTTTCTCTTGGCTTTCCTGGCGAATGTAAACCCTCTTTTGACAGAGGAATGGCTGACGATCCTGGCCCTGGGAGATTCCACCACCGCCGGCACGCCCGGTTTCCGCTCCCCGGTGGAGGCCCCACCGAAT
Organism: uncultured Planctomycetia bacterium; assembly: GCA_964372575.1. Classification (GTDB taxonomy): domain Bacteria; phylum Omnitrophota; class Gorgyraeia; order 1-14-0-20-64-10; family 1-14-0-20-64-10; genus JACOVG01. The sequence goes on along the minus strand of CAYJSX010000040.1, from coordinate 7,391 downwards.
GGCTCTGGAAACGAGCAGTCCCAATACGCCTACTGGATGATGAAGCGTCATCCCCATTGGCGCGTGCTCAACCGAGGGGTAAACGGAGAGCGCTCCGATCAAATCCTTCGCCGGTTTAAGAAGGATCTGCCGGCCATTAAACCTCAATGGGTGATTGTCTTGGGCGGCGTAAATGATCTCTACCAAGGAGTTCCCATCGAGTGGGTGAAAAAGAATCTGCAGGCAATCTTCGACCTGGCCCTGAAGGAAAGGGTCCGGGTGATGGCCTGTACGATCCTGCCCTACAATACCGCCTCTGCCCGCATCGAGGAGCGCCGGCAGGAGGTCAACGACTGGATTCGATCTTACGCCGAGCAACGAGGCCTTGGATTTTGCGACACGGCCAAGGTGGTGGAGGATCCGTCCCGCCCAGGGCGCCTCTTGGGCAGCCCCGACGGCCTTCACCCCGACGTGGAGGGATACCGCCGAATGGCAGAGGCCCTGACCGAGTCGGTTGAGAAAGGGTTCGACCTTCCGTCGAATTCCACCCTGGCCAAGGCCGCGCGGTTTGAGCCCACCGCTCGGTTTAAGCCTGCCTGGTGGGCCCGAGGTCCCCATGCCCAGACGATCTGGGGCTCACTGCCTCGGATAACCCCGCCGTTTGGCCTCAAGCGGGAACGTTGGGAAACCCCGGACGGTGATTTCATCGATTTGGATCGGCTCTCCGGCCCTCCGGGAAGTCCCATCCTCGTGGTCCTTCACGGCCTGGAGGGTTCCTCCCGCTCTGGCCAGGTGTTGGGTCTCCTCAGGGCCGCCACCCTCAAGGGTTGGTCCGGCCTGGGGGTGAATTTCCGCTCCTGCAGCGGCCAGATCAACCGCCTTCGCCGCAGCTACCACGGTGGAGAAACCTCTGACTTAAGTTGGATCATCCAGCGACTCCTGGTGGAGCAACCGGAAAGAAAGATCTTCTTGGCAGGGGTCTCGCTGGGAGGAAACGTCCTCTTAAAATATCTGGGAGAGGAGGGTGAGGCCCTGCCAGAGCCGATTTTGGCCGCCGTGGCGATCTCTGCACCGTTTGATTTAGCGCAATCGGCCCAGGTGCTGGAGGTCGGGTTTGGTAGGTTCTACATGAAGCGATTGGTCCAGAGCATGCGCCGAAAGACCCTTAAGAAGATGAAGATCTACCCGGACTTGGCAGATGTCCGGAAGGTTCGTTCCGCACGAACCTTGGCTCAATTTGACGATGCCGTAACAGCCCCTGTTCACGGATTCCAAGATGCCCAAGTCTATTGGGCGGCCTCGAGCTCTAAGGAGTTTCTCACCAAGATCCGGCGGCCCACCTTGTTGATCAACGCCCGGGACGACCCCTTCCTCCCGGAGGCTGCCCTTCCAGAGGCTGCCGTAGCCGGGAATCCCTTCCTGAGGGCCCTCTTTTCATCCCGCGGCGGACACGTTGGATTTCTCTCTGGCAACGTTCCAGGGTGGCCCATCCCCTGGGCCGAAATCCAGGCGATGGCCTTCCTGGAGGAAAAATTTAAGAGAACGCTTCTTAAAGGGACACTTCTCTGGGGAGAGAACTGTCCCCGAGAGAAACGGTCTCTACTCTCGCATGGCTTCCAAAACGCTTGAAGATCTCTTAAGAGAAGAACGGGCCTTTCCGCCGCCGGCGGGGTTTAAGGCGAAGGCCAACGTCCGGGATCCTAAGATCTACGAGGAGGCGGCCCGGGACCGGTTGGCCTTCTGGGAGGGGTGGGCCCGCGAGCTTCACTGGTTTAAGCCCTGGGAAAAGGCCCTCGAATGGGATCTTCCCTATGCCAAGTGGTTTGTGGGAGGGAAAACGAACCTTTCCTTCAACTGCCTGGACCGGCACCTGACGACGTCCCGCCGGCACAAGAAGGCAATCCTCTGGGAAGGGGAGCCCGGGGATGAGCGCAGTCTCACCTACGAGGAGCTCCATCGCGAGGTTTGCCGCTTTGCCAATGTCTTAAAGGGCTTAGGCGTCCGGACCGGCGACCGGGTGACCCTTTACCTGCCGATGGTGCCGGAGCTCGCCATCGCCATGCTCGCCTGTGCCCGCGTCGGGGCGCCGCACAGTGTCGTCTTTGGCGGCTTCAGCGCCGAGGCCTTAAGCGGAAGGATGAACGACTCCCAATCGAAGCTCCTCATTACGGCCGACGGCGGCTGGCGGCGCGGCTCCATCGTCCCACTGAAGGCCAACGCCGATGAGGCGCTCTTGAGCTCCCCTTGCGTGGAGAAGGTGATCGTCTTTCGCCGGACCGGTGAAATGATCCCCATGAAGGCCGGCCGGGACCTCTGGTGGCATGAGCTGATGGAGCAGGCCTCGCCCCGCTGCGAGGCCGAGCCGCTCGACTCTGAGGCGATGCTTTATCTCCTTTACACGAGCGGCACCACCGGAAAACCCAAGGGGATCATCCACACGACCGGCGGCTACATGGTCGGCTGCTACGCCACCACGAAATGGATCTTCGACCTCAAGGAAGAGGATCTCTTTTGGTGTACGGCCGACATCGGGTGGGTTACCGGACACTCGTATGTGGTCTACGGTCCTCTCTTGAACGGGGCCACCACCCTGATGTACGAAGGGGCTCCGAATCACCCTGGCAACGACCGCTTCTGGTCCATCATCGAGAAATACCGGGTGAGCATCTTCTATACCGCCCCCACCGCCATCCGCACCTTCATGAAGTGGGGCGAATCGTTCCCGGCCCAGCACGACCTCTCCTCCTTGCGCCTGCTGGGGTCGGTGGGGGAACCGATCAACCCGGAGGCCTGGATCTGGTACCACCGGGTGATCGGCGGCGGGCGCTCGCCCATCGTGGACACCTGGTGGCAGACCGAGACCGGCCACATCCTGATTTCACCCTTGCCAGGGATCACCACCTTAAAGCCGGGGTCGGCCACCTTCCCCTTTCCTGGCATCGAGGCGGGGATCGTGGATGAAAAGGGAAACTCCGCGCAGGCGGGCTACCTCGTGATCAAATCTCCCTGGCCTGGGATGCTGCGTGGGATTTACGGCGACCCCGAGCGCTACCGGCAGCAGTATTGGGCAAGGTGCCCAGGCCTTTACTTTACCGGAGATGGCGCCAAGCGGGATTCGGAAGGGAATTTTTGGCTCTTGGGACGGGTGGACGATGTCCTCAAGGTCAGCGGTCACCGCCTCTCCACCATGGAGATCGAATCGGCCCTGGTGGATCACCCGTCGGTGGCCGAGGCGGCCGTGATCGGCAAGCCGCACGAGATCAAAGAGAACTCGGTCGTGGCCTTTGTGACCGTCAAGGCCCATGTGGAGCCCAGCCCCAAGCTTCAAACAGAGCTCAAGGAGCATGTGGTCAAGAAGATCGGCTCTTTGGCCCGGCCGGATGAGATCCTTTTTACGGCCGAGCTGCCCAAGACCCGTTCTGGCAAGATCATGCGGCGCCTCTTGAGGGACATCGCGGAAGGCAGGGCGCTGGGAGATACCACGACCTTGGCCGACGCGGCCGTGGTGCAGTCCCTGAAGGAAAGGTATGGCGAAGACTCTGAGTAACGAGTCGCTCATCCGCAAGCGGCGCCCGGTCTGGATGGAGGGGAAGGCCGTTTGCCTGATAGACCAGCGGGCCTTACCCCATAGAACGGTGATCCTGCGCCTTGCCTCGTATGCCGAAACGATCGAGGCCATCCGGCAGATGACTCTTCGTGGGGCCGGAACGATCGGAATCGCGGGGGGATTCGCCATGGCCCAAGCTGCCCAGCAGTCCCCAGAATCCTGCTTCTGGGAAGTGGTGGAAGAGGCCAGGGCTAAGATCGGGGCGGCCCGCCCGACCGCCAAGAACCTCACCTACGCGGTGGACCGGGTCTACGCCGCGATGAAGAAGGGGGTAACCGTCGATAAGGCGCGGGAGCTGGCCCTGTTGGAGGCGCAGGCGATCTATGAGGACGATGCCCGGATGACCCGTCAGATCGCCCAAGCCGGAGTGGCGCTGTTACCAGCCGGAAAGGCGGTCCTCACCCACTGCAACGCCGGGTGGCTGGCCTATCCGGAATGGGGTACCGCCTTGGGCCCGATCTACTGGGCCCATCAACAGGGTCGGCCGGTCTTTGTCTACGCCACCGAGACCAGGCCTCGGGGGCAAGGGGCCAAGCTCACCACCTGGGAGCTCGCCCAGGCCGGAGTGCCGCATACCCTGCTGGCCGACACCGCCGCCGGCTTCACGATGGCCAAGGGAGAGATTGGTCTCGTCATCGTGGGGGCCGACCGGATCGCCGCCAATGGGGATACGGCCAACAAGATCGGCACGTATGGACTGGCCATCTTAGCCCAAGCCCACCAGATCCCCTTCTATGTGGCAGCCCCCTCTCCCACCTTTGATCCGGACTGCCCATCCGGGGAAGCGATACCGATTGAGGAAAGAGGCGCGGAAGAGCTCCTTCAGGTAAGCGGCCTAACGCCCGAGGGGGAAGAGGGGTCGGTTCAGGTAGCCACTGCAGGTGTACGCACTAAGAATCCGGCCTTCGATGTTACCCCGGCCCGCCTCATCACCGGCTTCATCACCGAGTGCGGGATCGTCCAGCCCACCTCGGCAGCGATCGGGAAGTTCCTCGAAGAGGCCCGGCGCGTGGCTGCCGCTGGCGGAAGCGGCACCATTAACCCCTCCCGGCGCGTGGCTGCCGCTGGCGGAAGCGGCACCACTAACCCCTCCCGGCGCGCAAGAGGGGCCTAAAGGCCGTCACGGCCCAGAAGCCCAGCAGCCCTGCCGTCCCATTGAGGGCCACATCTGACCATTGAAAGAACCTTTGCGGAAAGAGGGACTGAAACCCCTCTTCCAAAAGCCCGGTCAACAAAATTCCAGCCAAAAGAAACCAGCGGGTTTGCCGACTTGCCAAACTCTGAGCATACAAGGCCGCCAGGATCCCCACTCCAAGGTATTGGGCAAAATGGATCTGCCCGATTGTGATGAATCGGCCTACGCTGTCTCTCAAGAAGCGGGTCCAGAGGGGCAGAGCCACCGGAACGATTCCAAACAGCGCCGCCAGATATCCCACCAGGCACCTTCTTAACAGGACTTTATCCACCTGGCTCCTCCTCTGGCTTCAAGGTCAGCTCCAGGGAGGTTGCCTTCCACCAGAGCCAGCGGCCCACAGGACCCAGCCAGGCTACCCAGACAAAGCGAATGGGACTGGTGGCCCGGTAACGCCGGTTGCAGCTAACGCAGTAGCAGGTGATGCCAAGCCGCTCCAAGGGACCTTGGGTGAAGGTGCGCGTCAATGGGATAGCGGTGAGAAGTCCGGCTCCACAGGCCGGACAAGATTTCGCGCAAGGATAAAATTGATAGGAGGGGTACAGCCGCCTCATCGAGCAAAGAAGCGGCGGTAGCTGCGGGGCGTCAGAAGGACGCGCAGGGCTCTCTCCCAGAGACTTTTGTATCGGATCTCGCCGTAGAGGACCTGGCCGACCAAGGTGGTGGCCGAGGCCCCTTTAATCCACAGGTCAAAGGTCAGCGATGGGAAGCGGTACAAAAGATGGGCGAGCCTCGCGGCGTAAACAAAATCGGCATGGATCCCTTCGTGGATCGCCTGGGAATAGTCCGAGGGGATCTCCCCTTCGCCTAAGGCCCTCTTAAGAAACCGCGCTGCGATTCGTCCGGAGAGGATTCCGTAGCGGATTCCTTCGCCAATGAGGGGATCCACCGTGTTGGCGGCGTCTCCCACCAAAAGGGCCCGTCGGGTGGCGAGAACGCTCCTTCCCCTCCAGGCAGGAATCGGATGCCCATGGATCTTCTGGCCGTTCAGCCTCAGGCCGGTGGCCTGGCTCCATTGGTGGAGCTTTTCCTTCACCCTTTGCCTGTCCCGGCCAAAGCTGGCGATCCCCAGCGAGTCCACCGACCGCTTCGGAAAGATCCAGGCATAGCCGTCCCGGATCAAGCCGCAGTGGGCAAGGCAGAGATCCCCTTGGGTGGCACGGCCCCTGGGGGCAATCTCCACCTCGAGGGCCGCCGCAGGGGGATAAGGGGCTCCTATTCCCAACGACTTCTTTACCACCCCGGTGGCCCCATCGGCCCCGACCAAGAACTGTGCCTCCAGAGGGCCTCGCGCGGTCCTGGCGATGATTCGATCGGAAAGCTCCTCAATTCCTGCTACCGGCGCGGCGTCGATCAGCTCGGCACCCTCATCCACCGCCGCCTGGATAAACTCAAAATCAAACCGATCCCGCATGACCCCGGCAATTCGGGAGGGGAAGCGAGAGCGGAACTGTTTGCCCCGCGGCCCCATGCAGAGCCCCTCCTCGAGGGTAACCTCCAAGGTCTTGAGAACTCTGGGAGGAAGGGTTTGGAAGAAATTGAGCGGCACGAGCCCCCCGCAGGGCTTGTACCGGGGCAGCCTCGCCCGCTCCAGAACCAGGACCTTGACGCCGGCGCGGGCCAGCTCGTAAGCGGTGGAGGCGCCGGCAGGCCCTGCACCCACTACCATCACATCAATCATTCAACAATAGGTGCCAGGCACCTCCTGTTGATAACTTCCTGTCTTCTTTAGATTCTTACCGAGGATTCCCGCTTGCTGCGGTAGACGACGAAACCCAACGTGACCAGCCCCGCACAGGCCGTAAGCCACGACAGGAAGGTAGGCGTCTCGAATCTCACCACAAAGGGAAGGATGAGCAGACTCACCAGGTTCATCACCTTGATCAAGGGGTTGAGGGCAGGCCCGGCGGTGTCCTTCAAGGGGTCTCCCACCGTGTCGCCGGTGATCGATGCCTTATGGGCCTCGGAGCCCTTGCCGCCGTAGTGGCCATCCTCGATGAACTTCTTGGCGTTGTCCCAGGCGCCGCCGGCGTTGGCCATGAAGACCGCCAAAAGCTGCCCGGAGAGGATGCTGCCGGCCAGGAATCCTGCCAGGGCCTCTTTGTGGAGCAAGAGCCCCACCAGGATCGGGGTCAGGACCGCCAAGAGCCCAGGCCCGATCAGCTCCCGCTGGGCCTCTTGGGTGCAGATCGAAACGACCCGGGCGTAGTCCGGATCCTTCTTTCCCTCCCAGATGGCCTGATCCTGGAATTGGCTTCTCACCTCATGCACGATGAGAAAGGCGGCACGCCCGACCGCCCGGATGGTAAGAGAGCTGAAGAGAAGGGGAATGGCCCCCCCAATCAGGAAGCCGATGAAGACGAGTGGCTCCGAGATGGACAGGAGGGGCACAATCTCCTCGTACGTCTTTCCGCTAAAGCGGGCCACATCGGTGATGTAGGCGTTAAAGAGTGAGACCGCCGCGATCACGGCCGAACCGATGGCGATCCCCTTGGTGATCGCCTTGGTGGTGTTGCCGCAGGCGTCCAGATCCGCGAGGGTCTGTCGGGCCTTCTTGTCCAGGCGGGCCATCTCGCCGATCCCGTTGGCGTTGTCGGCCACCGGCCCAAAGAC
>CAYJSX010000039.1:0-9713 GCA_964372575.1 uncultured Planctomycetia bacterium | reverse complement strand
GATCAAGAGGGACGTGGTGCTGGTGGGGGTCTCCAACCGGATTGAGATCTGGAGCCAGGAGGCCTGGCAGAAGTTTTACAACGAGCACCGGCAGTCTTACGAACAGATTGCCGAGCGCCTTCTGCCGGAATAAGCGATCAAATTTCTCCACCAGCCGGTTCTGACCGAGGAGGTCCTTCAGGGCCTGGGCCTTAGGGCTGGGGCGGTGGTCCTGGACGCGACCGTGGGGTTGGGCGGACACGCCCAAGCGATCTTGGAACGGATCGGGCCGGAAGGTTTCTTGGTGGGGATCGATCGGGATGACCAGGCTCTCGAAGAGGCACAACAGAGGTTAGGCGCTTACGCCAAACAGATGAAGCTGCTCAAGGGATCTTTCGGACAGGCGGCTCAACTCCTTGCTCAGGCCGGCAGGCACAGCCTCGAGGCCGTCCTCTTCGACCTGGGTGTCTCATCGCTCCAGCTCGAGAAGGCCGATCGGGGCTTCAGCTTCCTGCGTGAAGGCCCGCTCGACATGCGGATGGACTTAAGCCAAGCGAGGACCGCGCAGGAACTGGTCAACCACACCTCTTTAAAGGAGCTGACCGATCTATTGAGGAACCTGGGCGAGGAGCGTTGGGCCGGCCGGATGGCCAGGGCGATCGTGAGGGCCCGCCCCTTGACGACCACCACCGAATTGGCCCAGGTGATTCGCGGGGCCGTTGCCCCCTTTGCCCGCCGGGGACGGATCGACCCTGCCACCCGCTCTTTCCAGGCCTTGAGGATTGCCGTCAACCAGGAACTGGAAGAGCTGACCCAGGGACTGGCCCAAGCCCTGGAACTGGTCAAGGCCGGCGGCCGGATCGCGGTTCTTTCTTACCACTCTTTGGAAGATCGGATCGTGAAGGGAAACTTTCGGGATTGGGCCAGGGAAGGGAAGGTGGAGCTCCTCACCCGAAAGCCGATGACCCCTTCCGAGGCCGAGGTGGCCCGCAATCCTCGGAGCCGTTCGGCCCGCTTGAGGATTGTCCAGAGGGCGGGGTGAGAAAATTCTTTTTGGCACTGGCCGGCGTGACCGTCTTGGCCCTGCTGCACGTTCAGCTGGGCGTTTCGATCATCGCCTCGGGCTATCGGGTCGAGGCCGCCCATCGCCTGAAAGAACAGTTCCTTGACCTGAAGCGAGTGCTCCAATACAATGTGTTAACCTTGCGCTCACCCGCGATTTTGTCCAGCCGCTTGAGGCAGCGGGAGATTGAGCTGGTGGCGCCCCGGGAGATAGAGATCTTGCAGCCCGATCGGCCCCCTTCCCCCTCCGCCATGGCGCCTCAACGGAATTTTCCCGAAAGCCAGGGAAGGTTCAGAGGGGGGGGATGGCTTCAATCGATTTATCGTTTTGCCGCGAGTCTCTTGGAGGGTGGGCGTCAGGCCGAGGCCAAACCGACCCCTTAGCAAGCAGCGCTTCACAAACAAATAAGGTTAATAAGCGTGCTGACCGCGGCGCAAAAAAGGCGTGTCGCGCTGACGATCGTGGTCTTCGCGATGGTCGCCTCGGCGCTCGTGGGGCGCCTGTTTTGGCTTCAGATTCTTCACCCCCAGCACTGGGTTACGCTCGCCCGGCGCCAGCACCAGATGGTCCTGGAACTACCCGCCACCCGGGGCCAGATCTTCGATCGGCACGGCAGGCCCCTGGCCACCTCCATCCGTTTGGCCTCGGTTTTTGCGGATCCTCGCCAGGTGAAGCACCCTGCCCCCTTGGCCAAGAAGCTTTCCCCCCTTCTGGGACGGCCGGCGAGCGAGCTGGAGGAAAGGCTTTCCCGAAAGGATCGAGGCTTCGTATGGCTGGCCCGGCGCATCCCCAATCACGCCGCCAGCGAGATTCGCCGCCTGAAGGCCCCGGGCCTGGACACCGTCATGGAGTACCAGCGGGTTTACCCCCAGGGGAGTCTGGCCAGCCACGTGATCGGTTTTGCTGGCCTGGATACCAAGGGATTGGAAGGGTTGGAGCTTGCCTTTGACAAGATGCTCCAGGGAGAGTCGGGGTGGCGGTGGCTTTCTCGAGACGCCCGCCGGCGCCGGGTAGGAAGCTGGGAGTCCTTGGAGGTGGCGCCGCGGGAGGGGCTGGATTTGGTCTTGACGTTGGACACCACGATTCAATTCGTGGCCGAGGGGGCGCTGGAGAAGGCGTACCTAAAGTACCGGGCGCAGGGGGCCTCGATCGTGGTGATGAATCCGGCCACCGGCGAGATTCTGGCCATGGCCAATCGGCCCACCTTCGATCCCAACCGCTTCGAGGCGGCCCCGGCCGATTTCCGGCGCAACCGAGCCGTTACCGATACCTTTGAGCCGGGCTCTGTTTTCAAAGTGATCACCGCCGCCGTGGCCCTGGCCAAGAAACTCGTTCGACCTCACGACACCTTTTACTGCGAGCAGGGCGCCTATCCGGTGGCCGGCCACATCCTGCACGATTACCACCCTTACGGTTGGCTCACCTTCAAAGAGGTGATCACCCGCTCCAGCAACATCGGAATCGCCAAGGTGGCCATGCGGGTGGGCCCGAAGTCTTTGTATGAGGGGATTCGGGCCTTCGGCTTTGGCGAACCGACCGGCATAGAACTTCCGGGTGAGGTCCGGGGAATCGCCAAGCCGCCGGAGCAGTGGTCCAAGCCCTCCATCACGGCGATCCCAATGGGCCAGGAGATCACGGTGACCGCCCTCCAGTTGGCCCAGGCGATTTCCGTGGTGGCCAACGAAGGGAATCTCGTCAAGCCTTGGATCGTGAAGGAGATTCACCATCCGACGGGTGCCCTGGTTGAGCGGTTTAAGCCGACGGTGGTCCGAAAGGTCATCGACCAAGAGGTAGCCCGGACCCTCAAGGAGATTCTGGCGGGTGTGGTGGAGGAGGGAACAGGAAAGCTGGCCAAGGTTCCAGGGATTCGGGTGGCTGGAAAAACAGGAACCGCCCAGAAGGTGGAGGCGAGCGGCGTCTATTCCCAGAGCCGCTACCTGGCCTCCTTTATCGGATTTGCCCCAGTGGAAGAGCCGAGGCTGGCCGTCGTGGTGGTTTTGGATGAGCCCCAGCCCATCCATTTTGGAGGGGTGGTCTCGGCCCCGGTCTTTGGCGAAGTGGCGGGGCAGAGCTTGGGTTTCCTGGGAGAAGAAAGTCTTCAGCTGGCCTATGCCCATGAGTGAAGCGCCAAGGCCTAAGTGGCTTTTGCCAGACCTCTTGAAGGCCGCTGGAATCCCTCTGCCTCGCCCTCCCTTGCCGGACCTTCCCATCGAAAGGGTGACCGACGACTCCCGTGAGGTTGGCCCCAAGACCCTTTTTGTAGCCATGAAGGGCCCCCAGAGCGATGGGCATCGATTTTTGGATGAGGCGATCCGGCGGGGAGCCTGCGCGGCCTTGACCGAAGAGAAGATGGGTCCCTGCGCACAAGCGGCGGCGAACCCATCGGGTCAGGAGGCGGTAGTGATCCGGGTGGCCTCTACGAGGGCCGTCCTGGGTCCTCTGGTTCAGGCCTTTTGGGATCGTCCCTCCCGAAGGCTTCGCCTCGTGGGCGTGACCGGAACAAACGGCAAGACCACCGTCACCTGGCTCATCCACCACCTCCTTACGGCGGCGGGCTATCCCTGCGGTTGGATCGGAACGATCTCCTATCGGGTAGGCCAGAGGGTCTACCCTTCCGAGAATACCACGCCCGGCGCGGTTCGGTTGGGCGAGCTGCTGGACGAGATGGTGAGAAACAGACAGACCGCCTGTGCCATCGAAGTCTCTTCCCACGCCCTGGACCAACGGCGGACCGAAGGGCTCCACTGGTCCTGCGCCGTCTTTACCAATCTCAACCCTGAGCACCTGGATTATCACAAGAACTTGGGAAACTACCTTCAGGCGAAACTCAAGCTCTTTCAGGCGCTAAGGCCCGGGGCCTTCGCGGTGATCAACCGGGATGATCCGGCCTGGGAATCCTTCTGTCGGGCGAGCCGGGCACCGGTCCTCACGTATGGCCTGAAGACGGCCGCCGATTTGACCGCCTCGAACCTTCAACTTACCCTGGAGGGCTCTTCCTTTGAACTCCAGAGCCCTCAGGGTCGATTCTCGGTTCGCACCCCCCTGGTGGGGGGGCACAATGTGGAGAATCTTTTGGCGAGCCTGGCCGCGGTGATGGGGCTGACGATTCCCTTGAGAGAAGTTCTGCCAGGGGCGGAGAGCTTCTCTGGCGTTCCTGGCAGGCTCGAGCGGGTAGATCCCGGCGATGGCCTTCCGGTCTTTGTGGACTACGCCCACACCGATTATGCCCTGCGGCGGGTTTTAGAGACCTTAAGGTGTTTAACCCGCCGCAAGATCCTGGTGGTCTTTGGCTGCGGAGGAGATCGGGATAGAACCAAGCGGCCCCGCATGGGCCAGGTGGCGGCAGGGCTTTCAGATCGGGTGGTGGTTACCTCTGACAATCCAAGATCCGAAGATCCTGCCGCCATTGCCCAGGAAATCACGGCAGGGATGAAGGGCAGCTCCACCCCCTTTGAGCTGGTCTTGGACAGGGAAGAGGCGATCCATTTGGCCCTCCAGGTGCCGGAAGAAGAGTGGTTGGTCCTGATCGCGGGCAAGGGGCACGAGAGGGAGCAGATCGTTGGGAATCGGAGGATTCCCCTGGATGACCGGGAGGTGGCCCTGCGCTTCTTAAGGGGAAGGGAAAGGGTAGCCCGGTGAGCCTTGATCCGGTTTTCACCCCAGAGGAGATCGTTTCCGCCACCGGTGCTGCGCGGCTCGTGGGTCGTGCGGGTGTCTGCCTGGGTGTTTCGACAGACAGCCGGACGATTCAGCCGGGGGACCTCTTTGTGGCCCTGCGGGGGCCGCGATTCGACGGGCATGACTTTCTGACCCAGGCCTTCCGCAAGGGGGCCGCGGCGGCCCTGGTGGAGCGTAACACCGAAGTGGAACTGGAAGGAACGGTCTGGCGAGTGGGCGATACCCTGAGGGCCTTGGGAGATCTGGCGAGGTTCCACCGGGACAGATTCTCCTTGGAAGTGGTGGCGATCACCGGATCCTGCGGCAAGACGACCACCAAGGAGATGGTGCGCCACCTCCTCTCGGAGCGCCCCAACGTGGTGGCCAGCCCCGGGACGCAGAACAATCTCATCGGGGTGCCGCTTGCCCTCTTTGGTTTGACGCCACAGAGCCGAGCGGCTGTGTTGGAGCTTGGGACCAACCAATGGGGTGAGCTGGCCCGGCTCACGGAGATGGCGCGTCCCACGGTGGGAGCTGTTACCAACATCGGGATGGCGCACCTTACGACCTTTGGCGATCTTCAGGGGGTTCTTCGGGCCAAAGGGGAGCTGTGGGAAAGGCTGGAGCCAGGGGCCTGCCTCGTCCTCAATGCCGATGATCCTCTCCTGCGGCGGGCCGGTCAGAAATTGGGCCGGCGAATCGTCTGGTTCTCCTGTCTGGAAGAGACCGAGGTTCAGGCCAGCCGGATTGTTCTTGAGCCCTGGGCCTCGCGGGCGCTCGTCAATGGGAAATGGGAATTGACCGTTCCATTGCCTGGGCTTCACAACCTGATGAACGCCTTGGCCGCCTTGGCCTGCGCCCAGGCCCTCGGCCAAGATTTGGGCGCTGCCGTGGAGCGCTTGGCATCGATGGCGGCCCTGCCGGGTCGGCTAACACTCAGGCAGATCGGCGGGGCTCTCTTCCTCGATGACACCTACAACGCCAATCCCAATTCCTATCGGGCGGCCCTGGAAGTTCTGATGAAGATCACGATGTCCGGCAGACGGATTGTGGTGGCTGGCGATATGTTGGAGCAGGGGACGTCTGCCCCCGAGCGCCATGCCGAGCTGGGCCGATGGATCGGCACCTTGGGTGTGGAGGGTCTGGTTGCGGTCGGCCGCTTTGCTCGGACGCTCATTCAAGCCGCTCAGAAGGGCGAGTCTCCGCCCCAAGGGACCTGGTCCTTTGATGAAGCGCGCCAAGCGGGTGAATTTCTAACCGGATTTGTCCAGAGGGGAGATGTCATTCTGGTCAAGGGCTCACGGGGGATGAAGATGGAAGAGGTGCTGGGATGCTTTACTACCTGCTCACCCCGTTAAGAGACTGGTGGTTCGGTTTCAACGTCTTCCAGTACATCACCTTTCGGGCCGCCATGGCCAGCATCACCGCTTTCTTGATCTGCCTCTGGGTGGCCCCTGGCATGATCCGTTGGCTTACTCAGCTCAAGGCAGGGCAGCCGGTACGTCCGGCGGAAGAGGTGGGAGGGCTCTATCCGCTCCACCAGCATAAGGCAGGCACCCCCACGATGGGAGGCCTGCTGATCTTGGCCAGTCTCGCAGGGTCCACCCTGCTGTGGGTGGACGTGCTTAACCCGAAGGTCCTGGCCGCGCTGGCGGTCACGACCCTCTTAGGCCTGCTGGGTTTTTGGGATGACCTGTCCAAGTTGCGCCGCTCGTCAAGCCGAGGGATCAGCAAGCGGGCCAAGCTCCTTTGGCAGACGGCGGCAGGGCTACTTTTCATGGGGTGGGTCCTGACCGATCCGCGCTATCCGACCTCCCTGGAGGTTCCTTTTTTGAAAGGGCCCCTAGCCGATTTAGGAGGGTGGTACATCCCCTTGGGCGTACTGGTGATGGTGGGCTGCTCCAACGCCGTGAATCTGGCCGATGGGCTGGATGGTTTGGCGGTCGGCTGCGCCACGATGATCGCGCTCGCCTTCACGGTGATGAGCTACCTGGCAGGCCACAGTGTTCTGGCCGACTATCTGCTCATCTCCCATGTGCCGGGGGCAGGGGAGTTGGCGGTTTTTTGCGCGGCCTTGGTGGGAGCGGGAATGGGATTTCTCTGGTACAACTCCCACCCGGCCAGCGTCTTTATGGGGGATACCGGGAGCCTTGCCCTGGGAGGAGCGCTGGGGGCGGTGGCCATCCTTATCAAGAAGGAGTTTCTCTTAGGGATAGTGGGAGGGATCTTTGTCCTGGAGGCCCTCTCCGTGATCCTCCAGGTCCTCTCTTTCAGGACCCGCGGGCGCAGGATCTTTCTCATGGCCCCGATTCATCATCATTTTCAGTTGAAGGGGGTGCCGGAGTCCAAGGTGACCGTTCGGTTGTGGATTGTGGCGGCGATCCTGGCCCTCTTTTCGTTGAGCACGCTCAAACTCCGATGACCTCTCTTCCAGTCCAGCGGCCAGGCCCAGGAACGCCGGTCACGGTGGTGGGATTGGCGCGAAGTGGTGTGGCCGCCGCCCAATGGCTTCTCCAGTTGGGATGCCTGGTGCGGGTCTCGGAGGCCAGCGACAGCCCGGCGGTGCGAACCGCAGCCGAGGAGCTCACCACCGCCGGTGCCCTGGTGGAAGTGGGAAGGCACAGCCGGGATTTCGTGGAAGGATCTCACCTCGTTGTCACCAGTCCAGGCGTGCCTTGGACCGCCCAGCCGCTGGCGTGGGCGAGGACCAGGGGCATCCCAGTGGTCAGTGAACTGGAGTTGGGAAGCTGGTATTGCGGTGGGCGGCTGGCGGCGATTACCGGAAGCAATGGGAAGTCTACCGTCGTAACCCTGACGGGCGAAATCCTTCGAGAAGCTGGTTTCGAGGTGATGGTGGCTGGCAACATTGGAAGACCCTTGTGTGGGGTGCTGGATCAGGCACGGCCGGCTACCCGGGTGGTGGTGGAGGTCAGCTCCTTTCAACTGGAGAGCTGCCTCTCCTTCCATCCCGAGGTGGCCTGCGTGTTGAACCTGACCAACAACCATCTCGATCGGCACAAAACGTTTGAGGCCTACCGCGCGGCCAAGGCCAGACTCCTTGCCTTTCAGAGAAGACGTAGTTGGGCCCTGCTGAATGCCGATGACAAAGGGAGCACCTCTTTTGCCCAGGAGGTTCAAGGCAGACTCGTTTGGTTCAGCCGCAGGCGCAGGGTCCAGGGGGCTTATCTGGAAGGGGATTGGCTGACGCTGAACCTCCCGAACGGCTTAGGTCCTATTTGCCGGCTGAATGAACTGGCCAGGAGGGGTCCTCATCACGAGGAGAATGCCCTGGCGGCCTGCGCCATCGCCGGCCTCCTCGGCGCCTCCCCGGCTGCCTGCGCGTCGGTGCTTCGCCGTTTTGAAGGACTTCAGCACCGCCAGCAGGAGGTGGCGGTGATCCGGGGGGTGACCTTTGTCAACGACTCGAAGTCCACCACCGTAGGATCGGGACTGCGGGCTCTCGAAGCGGCCCCTGGAGCCGTGATCCTGATTGCTGGCGGCCGGGACAAGGGAAGCGATTTCTCATCGCTTGCCCGCTTCAGGAGAAAGATCAAGGCCCTGGTGGCCATCGGCGAGGACGGCCACAAGATTGCCCAAGCCGTAAACGGCCTGGTTCCATGCCGCCGCGCCGCTTCCCTCAAGGAGGCGGTGGGTACTGCCTTTGAGATGGCGGCTCAGGGCGAGTGGGTCCTCCTTTCCCCCATGTGTACCAGCTTTGACATGTTCCGTGATTTTGAAGAGCGGGGCTGCCATTTTGTGGAAGCCGTCCAAGAGATAGGTGCCGCATGCGTTCCTTAAGGCGGCGGTTCGTGGGACTGTTGGGAATTGTTCTGGCGGTGGGGGTGGTGATGGTCTATTCGACCTCTGCCATCTCTTGCAGGGAGATTTACGGCGATGCCGCCTATTTCCTGAAGCGTCACCTGATCTATTTGTTCTTGGGGTTGATCGGGTTCCTTTGGGTGCTTGGCCTGGAGCCGGAGCGGATCCGCCGGTGGGTGAAGCCATTTTTGGCCCTGTCGTTGCTGGCCTTAGCGGTGGTACTGCTGCCCGGCCTGGGCAGGCAGATCTCTGGGGCAAGCCGCTGGTTTCGGTTCGGCTCCTTCTCTTTCCAGCCCTCTGAGATGGCCCAGGTCGCGGTGATCCTTTATGTGGCCGATGTCTTAACCCGGAAGCGCCGGGAGATCACCCACTTCTTTCAAGGGGTCTTGCCTCCCCTTTTGGTTCTGGGCCTGGCGCTGCTGTTGATTCTGGCGGAGCCGGATCTGGGCACGGCGGTGGCGCTGGCGGCGGTGGTACTGCTGCTGTTTTTCATCGCGGGGGTCAAGGCGAAGGTGCTCCTCTCCTTATTCCTCCTGGCCCTGCCGATGGTGGGAACGCTCATCTGGATGAAGCCATATCGGGTCCGCCGGATCTTGGCCTATCTCAATCCCTGGGCCGATCCTGAGGGCTCTGGCTTTCAGTTGATCCAATCGCTGGTTGCCCTGGGCTCAGGGGGGTTGTTTGGTGTGGGCCTGGGAGAGTCACGGCAAAAGCTCTTTTACCTTCCGGCGGCCCACACCGACTTCATCTTTTCCGTGATCGGGGAGGAACTTGGGTTTGTGGGGGCGGGCCTCTTGCTGATGGCCTTGGGGTTATTGATCTTTTACGGGGTTCGGATCGCCCTGGCTTCCAGCGACCCTTTTGGCGCCTTCGCGGGCTTAGGTCTAATGATCCTGATCACCCTGGAGAGCTTGATCCATGTGGGGGTCACGCTGGGCGCCGTTCCCACCAAGGGCCTTCCCCTTCCTTTTGTCAGTTACGGCGGCACGGCCTTGGTGGCCAACCTGATGAGCATGGCGCTGCTGCTGAACCTCTCACGCCCGCGGGAGGTGCCTGGATGAACTTCCAATCTTCCCGGATCATTCGGGCTCCCAGGTCGATCACGCCCTCGGGGTCAGGCGGTCCCTTGGCTGCAGGAAGCCCCGGCTTGAGGGCTGCGCCCTCCGCGCATCGTTCGAGCGCCCCAGCGAGGCGC
>CAYJSX010000038.1:0-9733 GCA_964372575.1 uncultured Planctomycetia bacterium | reverse complement strand
CCAGGAGGGGGATGATCTGGTGAGCGAGGAATCCCACGAGGCAACGGGGTGAGCCCCTGTTGCCGAGCGGGAGTTCCGAGATCCGCCAACCAAACAGCTCGACACCGAGGGGTGGCCGGAGGCAGTGGCTCGTTTAAGCGAGGCTGGCGGGGCAGAGGCGCTTAAAGTCGCACCAGTGGCATTTCGCGGGGGAAGGGTTGGGCGTGAAATCGCCGGAACGGATCTCCTGGACGAGCTGGAGGATCTTTCCTCGGGTGGCCTCGAGGTGAGGCGAGACCTCTTCGAAGGAGAGCTTGTCGTTCGTCTGAAGATAATAGAAGCTGATCTTCCGCGGCTCAAGGCCAAAGACCTCCTGGACGGCCAGCGCGTACAAGAGGAGCTGCATCCGCTCTTGGGGGGTGGCATCCTCTTTGGGTTTTCCAGATTTGTAGTCGATGATCTCCACTCCCCCCTCGGGCAGCGGGTCTACCCGGTCGATCACCCCCCGGATCGCGGCGCCGGCCAAGCGCAGGAGAAAAGGCTTCTCCACGAAGTGGGGCTTGATCCAGCGGCCGTCGTGTTTCTTGTAAAATTCGGTCAAGATCTTCACCCCGAGATCCTGGTAGACCTCATCCTGATGGCCTTCTCCATATCGGCCCGGCCCATGCAGCCGCTTGAAGGAGGCGATCAGCTCCTCTAAGGAGGAAACCTTGGAGGTTTCGATCAACTCCCTGAGGAAGGCCTCCAGGCAGGCGTGAAGGTCCAACCCAAAGGCCATCTGCGGGGTCGGCGGCACCGGGATCTGGTAGAGGTAGGCGTAGAGATACTTGGCCGGGCAGTAGCGGTAAGTCTCCAGCTGCGAGAAGCTGAAGCTCTCCGGCAACGTAAGCGGCTTCGGGGGTGCCGGCGGCTCCTCTTTGGTCCGAAGCAAAGAGGCCGCTTGAGACATCCGGGCCAGAAGCCTCTTATAGCCAGACTCATCCTTGGGAGCCAGTTGGCGAATCTGAGAGAGGATCTCGAGAATCTCCCTGTGCACCTGGTGGCCGGAAGATCGCTGGGCGGATGCCGCGGGAGACAGGGGTTCGACGGCAGGAAAGGCCTCTTTGAGGATCTCGCTGGGTTGGGCTTCTTCGAGCATCTCCCGCACAAACTGAGAGCTCCGATGGTAGGCCCGCTCCTGGGTCATCAGGATCAGGCCCTGCTTGGCGCGGGTGGCGGCCACGTAACAGAGGCGCCTCTCCTCCTGAAGGTGATGGTCGCCGGAAGGCAGCCGCTCCTTCATGAGCTCGGTCGGAAAGGGAATCGGCTCAGGACGGGCTCGGGAGGGAAAGCGGCCCTGGATCAAGGAGAGCAGAATCACCCAATCAAACTCCAGGCCCTTGGCCTGATGGACTGTCATCAGCCGCACCCGGTCGCCCGGATCATCTTCCTCATCCGCCAGGGGATCGGCCTGGGTCTCTTCCAGCGCCTCGACATAGAGGAGAAAGGCCTCCAGACTCTTCTCGCGGGGGTGGTTCTCCACGTAGCGGTAAACCAGCTTTAAGAATTTGCCCAGGGCCGTCAAGGGGTGCCGCTCCATCCCTCGGGGCCCCAGGGGAACGAACAGGGCCTTGAGAAACGTCTCTTCGGCCGCCCAGGGAAGGAGCTGGCCCACATCCCCCGCCCCGCCCCTAAGAGCGGCCAGATCCAGCTCCAGAAGAAGCTGGGAGACGGCCCTGGCGGTGGGTTGACTTAAAAGGCCGGCGGGGGGCCGGCGAACCATTTCCATCAGGGAAACCTTCTGCTCCTTGGCCAGGCGGTTCACCGACAGCAGCTCATCCAGCGGGATGCCCCAGACCGGATGCGACAGGATCTGGAAAAGTTCGACCGAGTCCGAAGGATCGCGGACCACCCTTAAGAAGGCGGTTAAGAGCTGGATCTCTTCGGTCTCGAAAAGCTCAAGGCCCTGGCGCACATGGAAGGGGATGCCGCGCGCCTGAAGCTCCTTGACCAGGAGGTCCTTGTGGGCGTGCGCCCGGTAAAGAACGGCGATCCGATCGTAGCGGCGCTCGCCGGAATCCTGGCGGGCGTAGAGAGATTCGATCACCTGTCGGGCGGCTGAGGCCTCGTGGGCCTCATCCGACGAGACCCAGACCTGAACCGGCCCTGCCAGGGGATTTTGGGTCCAGATCTTTTTCTCAGGATCAAAGCGGTCCGGCTCATTGTGCTGGATCAGGCGGGCGGCCCTGGAGAGGATCGTGGGGGTGGAGCGGTAGTTCTGGGCGAGCCGTAAGACCCGGACCTGGGGAAAGGACTCCTTCATCAACAGGAAGCTGGCAAAGGAGGCCCCTCGGAAGCGGTAGATCGCCTGATCGTCGTCTCCGACCACGCAGAGGTTGCCCCCCGGACCGGCCATTAAGGCAACCAGGGCGATCTGGGCCACGTTGGTGTCTTGGAACTCGTCCACCAGGATGTAGCGGTAGGCCTGCCGAACCTCGTCCAAGAGGGGGGTATGGGTTTTCAAGGCCCGCAACGTCTCCTGGATCAGATCCCCGAAATCAAGCAGGCCGGCCTGCCGCTTTCTCTCCTGATAGATCCGGTAGACCCGGTGGATCTCCTGGGCGGCCTCTCGGGCCTGCGGATCGACGAGCCCGCGTCCAAAGGCCTCGTAATCTTCGGGCTGAACCAGCTCATCTTTGGCGCGGCTCATGAAACGGAGAAATCCTTCCAGCGCGGCGAAGGGATCGGCCAGGTTCCAAAAGACCTTGAGCGTAAGCTCAGGCAGCAGTCTCCTCATGAAGAGCCACCCCTCCACCCGGTCCAGGAGTCCGAAGCGGCTGGGCAATCCCAGCATCAAGGCATGGTCCTGGAGAAAACGGTGGCAGAAGCCGTGGAAGGTGAAGCAGTTCAGGTCGTCGGCGTAACTCCCCAGGAGGGCCTCCACCCGGCGCTTCATCTCTTCGGCCGCCTGCTTGGTGAAGGTCAGGGCCAACAGGTGGGAGGGTGAGAGCTCCGGATTTTGGGCCAACAGGTAGGCGATCCGGTGGGCGATGACCCGGGTCTTCCCGGTCCCGGCGCCGGCCAGGATGAGCACCGGGCCCTCGGTCAAGACGACCGCCGCCCTCTGCTCGGGATTCAGACCCTCAAGGACCGACGCCGCCTTCGGGGCTGTTGGGGCTTGGGCCTTCAACAGGTTTAACGGTGAGGGGAAATTCAAAGTCTATGGCGGTGGCCGGTGTATCGTCCGGATTGAAATCGGTTTTAATGTTGGCGATCAAGACGCGGACCGAGGTGGTGTTGGGGTGCGGCCGGGGAAAGGCGACATAGCCGTCGTAGGCGATCCCCGGGTGGACGTATCCCGCAGCCAGGCGAACCTGTTTGATCAGGTAATGGATCTTTCGCCCGCCCCCGCCCCCGCCCCCGGCCGCCGCCACCACCTTCAGTGGAACTCCATAAGGGCCCGGCGCCAGGTCGCCGGTCGTCTTGGCAAAGCTCCAGACAGAGGCCTTGGCCTCGTACAGGGTGGAGATGTTGTCCGGGGAAAGCTCGGCGTACTGGATGTTGAGGTTGTCGATCAAGACAAAATCATCGGGGTTGACCTTGATCTTCTTCTGGCTCCGGTTGGCCACCTTCACGTAGAAGATCAGTGTTTCCGGCGGATAAGGGCTCTTGCCGGCCTGCTTGCCGAAGATCTTCTCATCGGAGAAGAATCGATCCAGCTCCGTGGGGCTGGCGTATCGGACGGTCACATCCACCCCGATTTTAGAAACCGACAGCGTGGGCGGCGTCACCGAAAGGGGCACCAGAAGGGCCTCGGGCTGGCGCAGTCCAATCTCTCCCTTGGGACGCTCCATGATGGCAAAGCCCTTTCCGCATCCTGCCGTGCCCGCCAGAACCAGTAAAAGAACGATTGGCCTCATGATGTTTTGTCTCCGGTGATTTTCCATGAAAAGGATCGAGCCCCCAGGGTCATCGAGCCCTCGAGGTACGGACCGGTCCCGACCCATCGGACCGAAAAGGGTTCCCACGGCTGAACGTTGCCTTCTCCCACCAGCCGAAGACTCTCGACCAGTCTGCCTGCCAGAAATCCCTCCATCCTCCAATCCATCTTTTGCCTGGGGACGAGGCGCCCTTGGGCCATGACCCTGAGGAGGGGACCTTCCAGCATCAGGTCCTTCAGGATTAAACCTCCCCACCCCCCCAGAAGCTCAGCCCTGCCTTGGGTGACCACCGGGCCCGTTGAGAGAAGCTCCAAGGCCAACCGATCCCGAATCCCAAAGGAGCCGGGATCCAGCCGGATCTCTGAAACCGTCAGGAGAAAGGTTGGCCTTCCCACCAAGAACCGCGCCCCCTTAAGGCGGGCCGAAAGACCGACCAGATGCAGCAGGCTACCCCGGGGGCTGCTCAACCTCACCTCTGCCGCACGCACCGATTGAAACGGAGTCCATCGAACCTTTCGGACCGACGCGTACCAACCGCTTGCCCCGGACCATTGGAGGAGAATCCCATTCAGCGGCACCGTGACCGGCCAAGGGACAAAACCGATCCCGAGGGCCCCCGCCGCCGCCACCAGCAGCAGCCTCTTCAACCGCCGCCCAGGGCCTCTTCCATCTGGGAAAGGATCTTGGCGTCTCGGGTCAAGGCGTAGCCGGTCATCGGGCCAGCCGTGTGGGCCACCAGCCACTTCCGGCCGACCAGATCATGAACCGCCTTCTCCAAGGCCGAGGGCGGAAGTGAAAGCCAGGTGCTCATCCCCCGGATCGTCTCCACCGCGTGGGGATGGGTTCGGAAGAACTCCACGATCCTGCGCTTAATGGGTGTGAGCACGTGAGGATTGCTCCTTGAGAATCTGAGCCATTTTCCCCAGGCGGACCACGCTCAAGAAGGCCTCCACCACCTGAGGGTCAAACTGGGTTCTGGCATGGGAGGCGATCTCCTCGGAGGCTTCTGCCACTGACATCGCCTTGCGGTAGGGGCGCCCAGAGACCATCGCGTCGAAGGCGTTGGCCACCGCCAAGATCCGGGCCCCCAAGGGAATCGCCCCCTTCTTCAATCCCTTGGGATAACCGGTTCCATCGTAGCGCTCGTGGTGGTGCAGGATGATCGGAATGGCCGGCTCCAGGATCTCCATCGACTCGAAGAGCTGGGCCCCTTTGATCGGATGCTCCCTCACCTGGGCAAGCTCCTCCGGGGTCAGCTTCTGACGCTTGCGAAGGATCTCCTCCGGAATGCCGACACGTCCGGCGTCGTGAAGCCAGGCGGCATATTGAAGGGGACGCAGCTCGTCTTCTAAGAGGCCGAGCTTCCGGCCGATGGCCATGGCAATCTGGGCCAAGACCTCTGGATTAGAAACCCCATGCGGGGCATGGGTATCCATGCCGTCCAAGATGGCGCTCAGACTCTTGATGGTTCCCCAAGTCACCCGCTCCTGCCGTTCGTACATCTGGGCATTGCGGATCGCCACGACCGCCTGCTCCGCCAGGGTCATCAAGATCTCATGATCCAGAAGGCTGAAGGGACCCTTGAGCTTCCGGCGCACCCGGATAACGCCGATCGCCTCCTCCTCCAGAAGGGGAACCACCATCTCATGGTTCGACCAGCGCGCCTCACACGTTGAGACCACCTTTCCCACTCTCCCTTGACCCATCGCAAGAGGGCGGCCTGGAAGGTTTCTCACCCTGAGGGAGTCCACCGCCGCCCCTGCGACGAGCTGCTTCTTGTCCGGATCGACCAGCCAAATCTCGCAGTACCTGGCCCTTAAAACCTGACAGGTCAAGCGGGCCACCCGAGGCAGAAGCTCCTTCAGGTTAAGCGTCGAGCTGATCAAGCGGTGGATCGTGTGGATCGTTGAGAGGGCGATGCACCGGGGCTGGATCGCCTCCGAAAGGTTCCTCAGCTCCTCGTTGCGCTCGGCCTCCTGGACGGCCGTCTCCAGACTCAAGTGGGCGAGCCGGAGCGTCTGCTGGGGGATGGCGGTGGTGCTGTGGCACATCGCCACGAACCCCAGCGTTTGGCCCTGAGAGACCATCGGCAGGCAGACCGCGTACCGCTGGATTGGACAGAGGAACTGATGGAAGGTGCCCTCCCTTCGGGCCGTCTCCAGTCCCAAGAGGAACCGGTCCTGGCAGATCTTGCGATTCCGGGAGGAGGCCCTGACAAAACGGCACCGCCGGCAGGCCTCGCCGTACGCCAGGGACTTGGGAGAGGCATGGGGAATCTCCCACCAGATGGGAAGCGACGCCACCCCTTCGGTGAGAATTCCCCGGAGGCGCTTTAGATATTTCCCTCTGACCAACTCGTTAAAAAGGCCTTCAGACAATTCAACCCCCCCACGTTATTATACAGAGAACGCTTCTTAAAAGGACACTTCTCTCCAGAGAGAAGTGTCCCCGAGAGAAGCGGTCTCCCTTTTAAAAGGGGTGGAAGAGCTTCCGGTACTCATCCGTGGCGAAGCGGTCTGTCATCCCCGCGATGTAGTCGCAGATGACCCGGTAGGGATCCTCCTGGGCCAGACGCTTTCGAGGAGTGGTGGGAAGCTGGTTGGGGTTCTTCAGGTAGACCTCGAATAGAGCGGTCACAAAACGTTTGGCCTTGTCGGCCATCCGAACCACCTTGTGGTGGTGGTAAAGTCCCTCCTTAAGGAAAGACTTCAGCGGCCTTCGCAGGCAGGTCATCGAGGAAGAAAAGGCGATCGCTGGCTTGGGGCCTTGGAGGGCGTCCTGGGGGCGGCGGATCCGCAAGGCCTTGAT
The DNA here is from genome assembly GCA_964372575.1 of uncultured Planctomycetia bacterium. Taxonomy (GTDB): domain Bacteria; phylum Omnitrophota; class Gorgyraeia; order 1-14-0-20-64-10; family 1-14-0-20-64-10; genus JACOVG01. Next base: position 3,026 of record CAYJSX010000038.1, on the reverse strand, counting down.
CCTCTTGCCCGACTCTGCCAGAAGATCGGTGACTTGTAGGTCAATCAGCCGGCGGACGATGGCATCCTTTCGGGCCTTGGCTGAAATTCCGGGAAAACGGGCCTTCACCTCCTTCCTCACCTGGCGCCAAAGGGGAACCTCTTCCAGCGCCTCCTCCTGAATCAGGCCGGAGGTGATCCCGTCGTCGAGGTCGTGGTGGTCATAGGCGATCTCATCGGCCACGTCGACCACCTGGGCCTCAAGACTCAACTGGGGCGAGGGAGGTTCCTGGGGATCCAGGGCCACCCGATGCTTGTTGATCCCCTGGCGCACCTCCCAGGTGAGGTTGAGGCCCGGAAAGTTGGGATAACGGTCTTCCAGGAGATCGACAATCCGCAGGGCCTGCAGGTTGTGGTCAAACCCGCCGTGCCCCTGCATGCACTCGGCCAGGGCATCTCCCCCAGAATGGCCGAAGGGGCCGTGTCCCAGGTCATGGGCCAAGGCGATCGCTTCGATGAGGTCAACGTTGAGGCCCGAGGCCCGGCCGATGGTCCGAGCGATCTGGGCCACCTCCAAGGTATGGGTGAGCCGGGTCCGATAGTAGTCTCCCTCGTGGATCACAAAGACCTGGGTCTTGTACTCGAGGCGGCGAAAGGCCGTGCAGTGAATGATCCGGTCGTGGTCCCGCTGAAAGCAGGTCCGATAGGGATGCTCGGGCTCCCGGTATTTCCTTCCCCCGGAGGCGCAGGCCGGGGTCGCGTAGGGAGCGAGGGTCTTGCGCTCAGCGGCCTCGAGCTCGCTTCGGGTGCGCACGGGCCCTCTTGAGAAGCCGGTAGGCGGTGTCGAGCGACTGGGAGATGACCCGGTGGTCAGCCAGAACCGGCATGAAGTTGACATCGCCCAACCATCGGGGCACGAGATGCAGGTGGAGGTGGCCAGGGACGCCGGCCCCGGCGACCCGGCCCAGGTTTAACCCGATGTTGTACCCCTGGGGGCGAAGAACCCTCTTCATCCGGTGTATCCCATCCACCGTTAACCGCAGCAGATCCAGCCACTCGCGGTCGGTCAGAGATTCCAGCCGGCCTACATGCCGGTAGGGCACAACCAACAGATGCCCGTTGTTGTAGGGATAGCGGTTCAAAACCGAATAGGCGAATGACCCTCGGATCAAGATCCTTTCCCGGGTGTCTCGACGCAGCCGGCGCATCCGGCAAAAAAGGCAGCCCTTGGACCGAGGTCCCCTCACCTGGGTGATGTAACCCATCCTCCAGGGTGCCCAGAGACGCTTCACCCCGCGACCTCCTGAGATCCAGAGGCCGGAGGGGGCTGTTCCAGCTGTGAGAGATCCTCAGTGGGCGAGGCCGCCGCGTCGAGGGCCTGAGATTCGTCCACAAAGGTCCAGCCCACCCCTCCGTAGAGCTCTAGGAGCCCATAGACCGTTGAAAGATCCCACAGGGTGATCCGCTCCTCCTGGAGGATCAGCCGAGCGTTGAGCTCGACCGGATGGGCCCCCATGAGAAACTTTCGACAGCCCTTAAAGGAGGCGGCGCGCGCCTCTTGAGAGATCTTCTGGGCCAACACTTCCCTCAACAGGCCGACCACCGGAAAGATGAGCCAATCCCTCTTGCCGGTTGTCTGCCGCCCCCGGGCCAAGAGGGCCTTGACGTCCCCCGAGACGGCCGCCGCCTCCACCTGTCGAAAGCTGGGCAGGAGAATTCTACGGCCCTCCACCTCCACCATTTCGTTGTTCCACTGCGAAATCAACCAGACGAGGAGCTCTGGAAGCGGGCTTCGCAGACTCTGCCGAATCTGTCGAACCCATCCGGCGAGGGCCCTTTGAAACTGCACCTGGGCCAGGTCCGAAGCCCCCAGGGAAAAACCCTCCAGGGCTGGGTAAGCCGTCAAGATCCACAACTGGAAGAGGCGATCCGGAATCCGGTAGAAGAGCCCCTGCTTGATGAGAAGGCCCGCCTCCTCGAGAACCAGAAGGGCCCTCTTGACCGCAGAGGCAGGCAGGCCCACCGCCTGCACGATGGAATCGAAGCGGTGATGACCTTGGGCGACAGCGGCCAGAACCTCGATCCAGCGGGGGCGGGCCCGATCCACCGGAAGAGACTGGACGCGCGCTTCAAATCGGAATCTCAAATCTCCCTTGGGGTCGAGGAGGAGCTGGCCGAGGGTCTGTCCGATGATCCTCTCCTGGCCCAACTCGTCCACATCCGGAAGGCCCTGTGAAAAACCGGTCAGGAGCAGATGGAGATATTCTGGGTATCCCTGCGCCAGCTCGATGATCAGCCGGAAAAGAAAGGGGTCGAGGAACCTCCCCTGCGGATGGCCCCGGATGGCGCGCAGGGCCGAGGGAGGATCCAGGGGATGGACGGGGATCACCTCAAACTTTCCGAACAGGAGATTGAGTCTCTCGCGCAGGATCGTGGAGGCCTCTGAGGGCTTCGAGGAAATCAGGAAAAAGAGGGTGGAGTTTTGAACCATGATCTTTCTGCCCAGTCGGCCAAGAGGATCCTTCAGGGCCAGGCCCCGCAGCCATTGGAACTCGTCCATGACGAAAAGGAGGTTTCGCCCAGATTCCTGGGTCAGGCGGTTGGGCAAATCCCAAAGCCGGTCGTACAGCTCAGCGGCCGAGCCGGCATCCAGCGATTCCAGAAGTCTCTGGGCCTGCTGGGCACAGGACGGGAGGTAGCCTCGGGCGCACTCCAGGAGGGCGCGCGGATTTCCCAGGGGAATCTCCTTCTCCCCCTGTCTCCTCAGGAAAGGGTAAAAGAGGGCCTGGATGAAACGGAGGGCCAACTCGGTGAACTTCTCCCTCTCTTTCATCTCGAGGTAAACTCCGATCAAATCGGGAAATTGTACCGCCCCCTCGCGCAGGAACCGTTGAACCAACAAGGTCTTGCCCACTCCGGCTGGCCCCAGAAGGGCGACATTCTGCCGATAACCGGCCAAAAAGCCCTCCACCCTCTTGGTTAGGGCGGACAGAATTTCCTCTCGACCAAAGAGGGATAGAGTCTCCGAAGGCAATGGCGTCACTCCAA
>CAYJSX010000037.1:0-9791 GCA_964372575.1 uncultured Planctomycetia bacterium | reverse complement strand
CGGGGCCGAGGCCTACATGACCAAGCCCTTTGATGCCCCCGCCCTCTTGGCCAAGGTGAGTGAACTCCTGAACCAAACAACTCAAACACCCGCTTCCGGGAAGGAATCGGCTTAAGGTAAGGTGAGCGATGCGCGAGATTCTTTTGTCAAGGGCCACCCGATCCCAACTCCTGAGCCGCTGGACGCAGAGGCTCAACGCACGCCTTGACCTGGAGCCCCTCATGGGTGAAGTCTGCGGGGTGCTGCTTCGCTTAAGCGGGGCCGACCGCTGCTCGATCATGGTGCTGGATACCACCACCGAAGAGCTGTCGGTCCGATGGGCCCAAGGGGTTCGAGTCAAGCCGTTTGGGCGGGTCAAGTTCAAACTGGGCCAGGGGCTCTGCGGCTGGGTGGCCCGATCTCAGAAGCCCCTCTTTAGCTTCGATGTCGCCAAGGAAAGCCGTTTTCTTCCAGCCGCTGGTTCCAGGCCGCAGCTTAAGCCGATCAAGGCCTTCTGCTGCCTGCCGCTGGTGGCCGAGGGACGAACCGTGGGGGTGGTGAACCTCTCCACCTTCAAGCCCGAAACTCGCCTGAACAACTTTGTCAAGCAGAAGTTTACCAAGGGGTTCTTAGGTAAGCTGGCCCAGGTGATGGCCCAGACCACCCTCTTGAGGGAAGCCGAGGCGACCAACGAACGCTGGAGGCGAATCTTCAAGGCCACTGTTGAAACAGTGGCCCAGCTCAGCCATGAGGTCCGCACCCCTCTGGCCCTCGTGATGGAAGGGACCCAGCAGCTCTTGGATGGCCTGCAGGGCCTCCTCTCCGGCGATCAAAAAACGATGGTGGAGCGGATCAAGGCGCAGGCCGAACGGATGTCGCGGCTCGCCAACGAGCTTCTGGATCTCTCCAGGATTGAGGCAGGGCGGATGTCCCTTTCTCGCAAGCCGTTGGCCTTGGCAGAGCTCATCCAAGAGGTGGTCCACCGCTACGAGCCCCTCATCGCTCCCAGAAAGTTGCGCGTGGAGCTGGAGACGGTTGCGCCGGCTTATGGGGATCGGCTGCGGCTGACCCAGGTGGCGGAGAACCTCTTGACCAATGCCGTCAAATTTACCCCTCCCGATGGGACGATAACCCTCACCCTGAAGGCCCGTGGCCGCTCGGCCGAGCTGTCGGTCACCGACACCGGCATGGGGATTGCCAAACGGGAGCAGAGGAAGCTCTTTGAGAAATTCTTTCAAGGGGGGATGCCGGCTGGCTCCAACGTTCGGGGAATCGGGCTGGGCCTGACCATTGTCAAGGAGATCGTCCAGCTTCACGGAGGAACGGTGCGGGTGGCCTCGGAGGTGGGAGAGGGGACGACCTTCACGGTAAGTCTTCCCTTTTACAGCCCGGCCTTTGCCCTGACCGAAGAGTTCCGAATCATGCGGGAACAGGGGGCCCGAGAGGGGGAGATCTTGGCCTGTCAGATTTTCAAGGGGACGGACAACAGGCCGGTCTCCTGGGACAAGGTCCTGGAGCTCTTTCAAAGACATGTCTCCCGAGAGGACCGAGTCCTGGAGAATCCAGGAGGGGGTGTGGCGATCCTTTCCTTATCCGACGCGGCCGGTTTTGAGGCGATGCGGCACCGCCTCGAGGGAATCTTAAGGGCTCATCCGGAGGTCATTCCAGTGGCCCAGGTGCGGCGGGGATGGGCCTTGGTTCCGCAGGAGGAGACCGATCTTTCCGCTGTCCTGCGCCTGGCCGAAAGGCGAAGCCAGGAGACAGTGGGAGCGATCTGATCTAAGGAGATGGAGCGGGTCTTGGGAGAGGGAGTAACCGAGTGAAGATGACCCAGTCACCCGAAGATAAACTCATCGAGCAAGGATTGGTCAGCGCCGAGCAGCTTACGCGGGCGCGCTCCGAGGCAGCCCGCCAGGGCCTGTCGGTGAGGCAGGCCCTGGTCCGCCTGGGGGCGATCGACCCAGAGGCCCTGGCCCATTGGCTCTCGCGAGAACTCAACCTTCCCCGGGTCGAACTGAAGTCTTACCTGGTCGATTCACAGGTGCTGGAGATGGTTCCTGAGGTGCTGGCGAGAAAACACCGGCTGGTTCCCCTCTTCAAGCTGGGCTCGTCGCTTACGGTAGCCATCGCCGATCCACTCAACCTCACCGCCCTGGATGAGCTGCGGCTGAAGACCGGTATGATGGTCGAGACGGTGGCGGCCACCGATAGCGAGATCGCCCAGGCCCTGGAGGAATACTATGGGGCCAAGGGACGGTTCGAAGAGATCGTCTCGGGCCTCACCGAGGATAAGTTGGGCCTGGCAACCGGCGCTGCCCCTGAGCTGAAGAGACTTCAGGGGCTCGTGGAGGAGCCGCCGATCGTTCGGCTGGTCAACCTCCTGTTGGCCGACGCGATCCGGGCCCGGGCCTCCGACATCCACCTCGAGCCGGAGAAGGAGCTCTTGAAGGCCCGCTTTCGGGTGGATGGGATTTTAAGGGAGGCCACCGCCCTGCCCAAACACCTGGAGTCGGCGGTGATCTCCCGGATCAAGATCCTGGCTGCCCTCGACATCGCCGAGCGGCGCAAACCCCAGGACGGTCGGTTCCGACTCTCGATGGAAGGACATGAGGTGGACCTCAGGGTCTCGGTGATGCCGACGATCGATGGGGAGGCGGTCGTCCTGCGCTTGCTGGATACCTCTGGCCTCAAGCTGGGCTTAAACCAACTGGGCATGGAGGAAGAGCTCCTTCGCCAGTACCAGGGACTGCTCAAGCGGCCCTGGGGGATCCTCCTCGTGACCGGTCCCACCGGAAGCGGAAAGACCACCACCCTGTATGCCTCCTTGGCTGCCTTGAATGCTGCCCAGGAGAACATCGTAACGATTGAAGATCCGGTGGAGTATCGGTTAAATGGGATTCGGCAGATTCCGATCAACCCAACGGTGGGGCTCACCTTTACCACGGGCTTACGCTCCATCCTTCGCCAAGATCCGGACATCATCCTGGTGGGGGAGATCCGGGACCTGGAGACCGCCGAGATTGCCATCCAGGCGGCCTTGACCGGCCACCTGGTCCTTTCCACCCTACACACCAACGACGCCCCTACGGCCATCACCCGGCTCATCGACATGGGGGCGGAACCGTTTCTGGTTGCCTCGAGCCTGATCGCCGTGGTGGCCCAGCGGCTGGTCCGGACGATCTGCCCGGAATGCAAGTTGCCCCAGAAGGGTTGCCGCAAGTGCGGCCAGACCGGCTACAAGGGACGGATCGGAATCTTCGAGTTGATGGAGATGAATGAGGAGTTGGGCCGGCTCACGATCGCCAAGGCCTCGACCGATCAGCTCCGGAGCTATGCCCGCAGCAGGGGAATGCCCACCCTCCGGGAAGAGGGGACCCTGAAGGTCGGCGCCGGCCTGACCACCCAGGAAGAGGTCTGGAGGATAACCCAGGAGGTTTGATGCTCATGCCAACCTTTTCCTATCAAGTGCGGGATGAAGCGGGGCACCTGGTCAAGGGGCTGCTGGAGGCGGTGACCCATGAGATCGAATCGGGCGCAAGCCTCTCACAGGCCTTAGGCCATCACTCCAAGATTTTTCCAGAGATGATGGTGAGCCTGGTGGCGGTTGGAGAGACGGCCGGAAAACTGGATCTGGTCCTGGGCCGTTTTGCCCATTTTCTCGAGAAGGATCTGGCCTTCAGGAGAGAGGTCCGAGGGTCCTTGCTCTATCCCTCCTTGCTCTTTGTGGCCTGCCTGATTCTTATCCTTTTTGTGGTCGGTTTTGTGGTGCCGCAATTTGCAGCCATCTTCGTGAAGGCCGGCATCCCCCTGCCTGCGCCCACCCTGATTTTGCAGGGGATAGGCCAGGTGATCCGAGGCCAAGGGTGGGTCCTGGCCATCGCTGGGGTCGTTGTGGCGATGAGCGGCGGTTGGATTTACCGACAGCCCCAGGTTCGCCTCAAGGTGGATGCCAGGTTGCTGAAACTCCCTGGGTCTGGCCCTCTGCTGCTTGCCGCGACGATCGCCCGATTCTCCAGAACCCTGGCGACCCTCGTAGCCAGCGGGGTTCCCATCTTGAGCGCCTTAAGAAACGCTCAGGGGGTCGTCTTCAACCGGGCCCTCGCTCGAGAGATTGAGCGGGTTGGCCAGGCGGTGGAGCGGGGGGAGCGGATCGCCTCGACCCTCTCGGTAGGGGGCCTCTTTACGGCCGATGCCATCCAGATGATCCGGGTGGGAGAAGAATCGGGTCGCCTCGAGGTGATGCTGGAAAAGCTGGCCGATTTCTATGAACTGAGGCTGAACTACGCCTTAAAGCAGATGACCACCCTGCTGGAGCCCATTCTCTTGGTCGCCATGGGTGCGGTGGTGGCCTTCATCATGGCCTCGTTGCTACTTCCGATGTTCGATATGGTCCAGGTCTTACAACGCGGCGGGATCCGATGAACCAAAGGCGTCATGGCGACCCGCCAAGGTTTCGTGGCGGGGAAGCCACCTCAGGGTTCACCCTCATCGAGCTGATCATTGTCATTGGGGTGATCGCGATCCTGATCGGGATCGCCCTGCCGCGCCTGCGGGGGATGATCGACGAGGGCAACACCGCCAAGGCGGTCGCGGAGCTTCGGGCCCTTCAGGCGGCGGTCGAATCGTACTACATCCACAACTCCAAGACCTATCCGGCCGATGGGAGCGCCACCTGGCAGACGGCCCTGACCGCCTCCACCACCAGGCCCAAACTGATCGGCACGGCCCTGACCGATCCCTTTTCCACCTCGAGTGCCCAATACCAGTACGACAAATCGTCCAACGGCCTCTACTACGTGATCTGGTCGGTCGGCCCGGACAACACCGCCGACATCACCTCGATCGGCACCGATGGCACCATCTCCGGCGGGCCGGACGACGACATCTACGTTTCCAATGGCGTAAGCGGAACGGGCGGCTTTTAAGGAGGCAGCGATCCCTCGATGGAGCAGATCCTGGTGGTGGAAGACGAAAGGGAGATGGCCGAGTTTCTCAAGGTTCGATTGGAATCGGCCGGTTACCAGGTCCGTCTGGAATATACCGGAAGGGCTGCCCTGAGGTATGCCACCCAAAGCCCCCCGAAACTGGTTATTCTCGACTTGAAGTTACCCGATCTCCAGGGCCTTGAGGTCTGTCGCAAGCTCCGGATCCTTTACCGCCCATGGGTTCTGCCGATTCTGGTCTTGACGGTTCTGTCGAAGCTGGCCGATGAGCGGCACAGCTTCTCGGTGGGAGCCGATGCCTATATGACCAAGCCCTTTGCAGCCCTGGAGTTGTTAAAGATGGTCGCACTCCTACTTCGGAGGACAAATCCATGATGGCCCTCGCGGGGTTGTTTTGCCTGAGCATTTCCGCCATGGGGTGGCTGTGGTACCTTCTCAAGGAAAAGAGGGTGGAACTTGACGACGTCCGCACAGAGTGGTTGCTTACCCTCAGGCACCAAAGGCAGGCCCAGCGGCGCCTGAGGTTACAGTATGACTTGGTACGCTTGCTGACCCATGCCTCTTCCTGGGCCGAGGCGGTGCCCCAGATCCTTGAGAAGATCTGCGAAGCCCTAGGGTGGCAGGTAGGGGTCCTTTGGAGCGTTGACGAGGCCACCGATCTCCTGCGTTGCTTAGGATTTTGGCATTCGCCCCTTGGACGTTTTCCAAATCTGGAGGCGCGGTGTCGAGGGGGTGCCTTTCCACCGGGCGTTGAACTTCCTGGTCGCGTCTGGGCAAAGAGGCAACCCCTGTGGACTCCCCTGACGGCTGCGGAGGGTGAGGGATCCCTTGCCGCCGGGGCCGTTTCCGATGGGCTCTACGGCACCGTGGGATTTCCGATCGTTCAGGGGGAGGAGTTCTTTGGAGTCCTGGAATTCTTTGGTCGCCGAAGGCAAGCCCCCCGGGAAGAACTCCTCGAAGGGATGGCCGCCCTGGGCACCCTCCTCGCCCAGTTCATCCGACAGAGCCGTTCAGAGCAGATGAAGGATGAGTTTGTCCGGAGCGTCTCTCATGAGCTCAGGACCCCCCTTTCCATCATGAGGGAAGGGATGGAGCTGCTCCTGGATGAAATCTCCGGACCTTTGAATGCAAAGCAAAGAGAAATCTTAACCATCGCTCGGAACAATGTGGAACGCTTCGATCGGATCTTCAGCGACCTCTTGGACATCTCCAAGCTGGAGGCAGGCAAGGTGAAGCTGGATCAGGAAGAGACCGATCTTTCCGATCTCATCCAACAGGTGGTCACCTCCTTGGAACCGGAGGCCCAGGCCAAGGGCCTCCTCTTGCAGGTAGACCTCCCCCCAAGGCCCCTTAAGGTCTACGCGGATCCTGAGCGGGTCATTCAAATCTTGATTCAACTCGCAGGAAACGCCTTGAAGTTTACCGAGCGGGGTTCCATCCGGATCTGTGCCGAGTCTCGAGAAGGGGAGGCAACCTGTTCTGTCCTGGATACGGGAAGGGGGATTTCACAGGTGGACCTGCCCCGACTGTTTACCAAATTCCAGCAGTTCAACCGTATGGCAGGGGCTGGGGCCAAAGGGACAGGGCTCGGTTTAGCCATCGCCAAGAGGCTCGTGGAGTTGCACGGAGGCAGGATCTGGGCCGAAAGTACCATCGGTCAAGGCACCCAGATCCATTTCTCTCTGCCCTCGGCTGCCCCCCTGGCCCATCAGGCCGCCGCATAAGCCACAGGGCAATGGTGCGGCTTCCTCTGGCCGCAGCCATAAGCCACAGGGCAATGGTGCGGCTTCCTCTGGCCGCAGCCATAAGCCCAGGGGATTGGGCCTTGCCATCGCACCCCTTGCCTGTCACGTCCATGCGGAGTATAGAGAACGCTTCTCTGGGGGACACTTCTTTCTAGGGGTGCCCCTCTTTTTCCGACTTCATGAGTAGACACATGTCTAGTATAATGGGGGCGGAGGTTCCTTCCAAGATGACCGAACTGGACGATCCCATCCAAGTGGCCGCCCTTTTTGGGGGCGGGCAGCTCCGGCCGGTCTGGTTCCGCTGGCAGGGCCGGAAGATTGAAGTGCGCCAGGTGAACCTTTCCTGGCGCTCAAGCCAGGGGCGGGCGATTCTCACCCACTTTGCCGTAACGGACGGCCTGAACCTCTACGAGCTGACGATCAACCACCAGGACCTTACCTGGCGCCTGACCAAGTCCGATGCGTGAACGGATTGTCCTTTTGGTGGATATGGACGCCTTCTTTGCCTCCTGCGAGCAGGCGACCGACCCCCGGCTGATGGGCAAGCCGGTGATTGTCTGCGGCGCCGGAGATGGGGACAGTCCTGCCGCTCGCCGCGGGGGATCTGCCAGCAGGACTGTCCCCAAGGGCGTCGTGGCCGCCTGCTCCTACGAGGCCAAGGCCCGCGGCGTTGATAACGGGATGTCGATTCCCCAGGCGCTGGCCCTCTGCCCGGCGGCGGTGCTGGTGGGCGGAGATCCGGAGAAATACACCGACATCGCCCGCCGGATCTTTGAAGGGCTGACCCGCTACACGCCGCTTACCGAGATCGTCTCGATTGACGAGGCCTTCCTCGATGTCACCGACACCTGGCCCCGCTTCCAAGATTCTCCCGAGGCCTTGGCCGCCCAAATCCAGGGGGAGGTGGAAGAGGCCTTTCATCTCTCCTGCACGGCGGGGATCGGTCCCAACAAGCTTTTGGCCAAACTGGCCGCCAAGCTGAACAAGCCGCACGGGATCGGGCGGATTCGGCCGGAGGACCTTCCAGGGTGCCTCTCCCCTCTTCCGGTGGAAAAACTGAACGGGATCGGCCCGAATCTCGCCCGCGCCCTGCTGGCCATGGGGGTCGTCACCCTGGGTGAGCTTGCCCAGCTTCCGGTTTCCCGGTTGACCAGCCGCTTCGGATTTTATGGGGAGCTTCTTTTTCGGATGGCCCGCGGAATCGACGAGAGCCCAGTCCTTCCGAGCGACTTTCCGGAGACGATCAAGTCGATGGGACACAGCCATACCCTGGATCGGGATACCCGGGATCCCGCGATTGTCCAGGGGACGCTGCTCAAGCTTTCCGAGAAGGTGGGGCGCCGCTTAAGGGCCGCCGGCTACGGGGGAAAGACGGTCTCGGTGGTCCTGCGCTTCTCAGATTTTTCCGCGGTCAGCCGTCAGCGGACGGTGGGCGACTACGTGAGCGATGACCTGCGCATCTATCGGGCCGCCTGCCATTTACTCACTCAGCTCTGGCAGCCCCCCGGCAGGCCGGTGCGATTGGTCGGGGTGGGCGTTGCCAACCTCCTTAAAGTGGAGGTGCCAGGTTTTAACCTGGCACCTTCTCATTCGGACCTGTGGGAGGATGAGCGCCGCCGGCAGCGCTTGATCCGCAGCCTCGATCGGATCAACGATCGCCTTGGCGAAGAAACGATCACCTGGGCCGGCGCCCTGGTGCCGTTCGTCGAAAAGACCCGCGGCACATTTGGCAGACGGTGGATTGAGCAACACAAAAATCGGGCTTTGTGATAAATTATGCCCAATGTTCGCAAAGGCCATCGTCCTGGGGCTGGGGCTGGGGTTACTCCTATTTTCTAAGACCCCTCTCTGGGCCGCCCCGCCTCGGGAGACAGAGGTTGGCGCTGAGGAGGAGCGCCTTCGCCGACCTAAGAAACTCGAGGTTCCCTCCAAAGTCCCCTCTCCGATCCAGCTGCCTGCCGAAGAGCCCATCCCTATGCCTGCCCTTGAGGCGCCACGCCTTGCCGTCACGCGGCTGGCGGTGGAGGGGGCCACCCTCCTTCCCGATAGCGAGTTAAGGCGATTGACGGCCTCCGTGATCGATCGGACCGTTACCCTGGAAGAGTTAAACGGCGTTGCCCAGGCCATCACCCGCTGGTACCGGGGCAAAGGCTACGTGACCTCTCGCGCGATGATCCCGGCCCAGCAGGTCAAAGAGGGGTTGGTTCGGATTCGGGTCATGGAAGGGAAGGTGGGGGAGCTGGTGGTTCAAGGGAATCGCTACTTCTCCACCGAGCTTCTCAAGGCCCAACTGAGGATTCGGCCGGGTGAGATTTTAAGGTTGCCAAGATTGGAGGAAGGGATCAAACGGATCAACTCCCATCCGGATCGCAAGGGAAGGCTCGTCCTGACCCGAGGCGCTCAGCCCGAGACGACAGACCTGATCCTCCAGGTCACCGATCAAAGACCGCTGCACGCCCATTATGGGGTGGATACCTTAGGGACCAAGGTGACCGGCCTCATCCGGCAGTCCCTCCTCCTCTCCCACGGGAATTTGACCGGCCACGATGACCAGTTGGTGTTGCGTGGAATTGTGACCGAGTTTGCCGGACTCTGGGGAGGGACCCTCAGCTACCTGCGTCCTCTGCTGGGCTCGGGATGGACCGCCACCCTGGATGTCAGCGGGGTCAAATCATCGGTCGGCGGAGACTTGAAAAATCTCCTTTCTCGGGGAAGGGCGGTCACGGTCAGCCCCGGGCTCATCGTCCCCTGGATCCGGCGGACGGCCCTGGAGCTGGAGATGATCACTGGATTTGACTTCAAGCGGGTAAGAACCTTGCGAGACGAAAGGTTTGATTCCAAGGACGATCTGCGTGTCTTTCATGTGGGGACCAACCTCTTGACTCAAAGTTTTTATGGGACCAACCTCCTTTCTCAGGAACTTCGGTGGGGCGTGGGTAATCTGTTGGGCGGGTCCCATCCAGAAGATCCTGCGGCCAGTCGGGTCAAGGCAGGTGGCTCTTTCCTTCGTTGGATCGTTCAGCTGGCCCGGGTTCAGCCTGGACCGTGGGGGAGCTCGCTCGTGATGCGGCTAGGGGCCCAGGTGACGACGGATCGATTGGTCCCTGCCGAGCAATTTCGGCTC
>CAYJSX010000036.1:0-9865 GCA_964372575.1 uncultured Planctomycetia bacterium | reverse complement strand
GGGGCTGGCCGCGTACGGCGAACCCCTGTTGCCGAGCGGGAGTTCCGAGCTTCGCTGGACGGCCCGGCCCCGAGGGCGGGCTCGACCCTGGAGCCCGAGCCTGCAGACGGACAAGCTGGAGTTTTAGGCCGGCTGGGCCTTGGGCCGCAAGCGGTGAAAGAGCGCATATTGGGTCAACGTCAGGGCGGTATTGATGACCCAGTATAACACGAGTCCGGAGGGAAGGCCATAGAAGAGAAGACTAAAGAGGATCGGAAACCACTTAAAGATCTTCTGCTGCATCTTCTGCTCGTCGCTCATATAGGCGGTGCTGGTCGAGGTCATCCGCTGCTGGTAGAACATCCCGACGGCCATCAGGATCGGCAGGAGGTTGAGACTCTCCCCCAGGAGGGGAAGGCTTCTGGGAAAGCGGATCAGGGCGTCTGGGCCCGCCAGATCTTTGATCCAGAGGAAGGTGGCCCCCTTGAGCTCTGCCGAGCGGGAAAGGACCTGAAAGAGGGCGATAAAGATCGGCATCTGGATGATGAGGGGAAGACACCCGGAAAGGGGGTTCACCCGGTGCTTGCGGTAAAGTTCCAGAAGCTCCCGGTTCATCCGCTGCGGGTCCTTGGCGTGCTCCCGACGGAGTCTTTCCACCTGCGGCTGGATCTGGCTCATCACCTTCATCATCCGAACGCCAGACCAGGTCAGTGGGAAGAAGAGGAGCCAGATCGAGAAGCTGACAAAGATAACCGCCCAGCCGTAGCTGTGAAAGAGATTCTTGCTCCAGTTTAAAACCGTAAGGAGAAGCTTGGCAATCCCGGAGAAGGCCCCAAAGGAGATCGCCTCTTCCATCCCCAGCTTCTTAAGTTCGGTCAGCGCCATGGGCCCGGCGTAGAACCGGAATTGCCACTGGGTTATCTCGCCGGGTTCCAGCTCAACCTCAGAAAGGGTAAGCCATCCTGTGGGAGATGTGGCGTTCGATAATTGTTCCACGTGGAACATTCCGGTGGGGGGATGGGGGCCTACGATGATCACGTGGGATTTTCCCTGAGAGCTGATCCAGGCAGGGGAGCCGGCATACGCTTTTCTCCCGTTAAGCCGCCCAGGCAGGGTGTGACTTTTTCCCTCAACCAGGAGGATGCCGGCCCGGTATTGAAGCTCCTGCTGCGCCTCGAGGGTGAGCGGCTTGTAGGCAACCAGCCGGAGGGCTACCTTCTGTTTTTGGGCAGAGTCGTTGGCCAGGCGCAGGGTACACAGGAGCTCACGTCTGCCAGAGATCTCCCGAACAATCGTCAGGCCCCTTTGCGGGATGTGGGCTGTACTGATGACTGAGCTGGGGGTGACCTGGGTTGTAAATCGAGGAGAAATCTGGTCAGGCCCTAAGAGTTCGACCTGAAGGAGTCCAGGATCTGAATCGATTAATAGCAGGGTTTCATCAGACGAAACTCCTCTCAGCCCTGCCGTACTTTGGCCCACCTGAAGTTTGCAGGGTCCCAACTGAGCTGGGGTGGTTGGTTCATGTTCTATAACTTCTTTTACAGCAATAGGTTGTGAAATTTTTATTGGCCCGGCAGCCGGAGGAGGCGCCTGCTGCGGCAGCAGGGAGGACCAAACCAGCAGAATCCCCATCGTAAGGGCGATCGCCAGAAACAACCTCTGCTGGTCCTTCATCTTTCCTTAGCGGGAAGTAGTGACTCGTTCACCGGGTCAAAGCCGCCGGCGCAAAAAGGGTGGCAGCGGGCCAGGCGCCGCAGCGTAAGCCAAATCCCGCGGCCCAGCCCGTACTGGGCAAGGGCCTGGCGGCCGTAGTGGGAGCAGCTTGGAACAAACCGGCAGCAATGGGGAAGAAGGGTCATCGAGATTCCCTGGTAGAGGCCGATGGCATGGCTTAGGAGCTTGGCGGCCTGGGAAGAAGCGCCGGCGCGGCCAAGAGGGACCTCTCCACCTCCTGATACGAAAGACCCTGGGGTGCCGCGTGGACGATCGCCATCAGGTCGAATCCTGGAGGGAAGAGCTCCTGGTGTCTCCGGAAGGCCTCTCGAAGCCAGCGCTTGAGGCGGTTGCGCCGGGCAGCGCTGGTCGATGCCAGGCGGCGTATCGAGCAGCCAAAACAGGTAGGTCCCTGAGCGTGTCGAATAAATTTTAGGGTAATCCAACTTTTCCCGCTGGAGTCCGGGGCGATTTTTTTGAGGGCAAGGGTGCCCCCTTCTCGAAAAAGCCTCTCGATCCTTGCCTTGCCTTTAAGACGTCGGTTGCCTGGGAACCTTTGCGGGGGGCTGCCCATGAAGCCGGAGTACCCAACCTCATGGAATCAAGCGGCGACGTCCCTTGCGCCGCCGGCGGCGCAGAACCGCGCGGCCGAAGCGGCTCTTCATCCGGCGGCGAAAGCCGTGGCGGCGCTTCTTCTTTAAGCTGGAAATGGGGCGTAAGGTTTTCTTCATGCGATGCCGTGGTTCTTTTGGATTGTAACAGCCGATCGCGGGTATTGTCAAACGGGCGAAGGGGTGTTAAGATGGGCATCCTCAATTTGGCGCGCGCTTGATCTTTCCTTGGATATGACGCATTTGGATCCCAGCCTCTGGCAAAAGGCCCTCACACAAATCCAGCGGGAGCTTCCCTCGCAGGCGTATGAAACCTGGTTCGAGCCGACCCATGCCGTCGGATCGGGAGGGAGTTCCATTGTGGTGGAGGTTCCTTCCCTCTTTTTTAGGGACTGGATCGTCAGCCACTACTCTGAGCTGATCGACAAGGTCTTGGGGGGGCTGGGCCTGCCCCAGGTGAAGGTGGAATATTCCATCGCCTCCTCTGTCCGGGGGGAGGCGGCTCCCCTGGGTCCGCCTTCTTCCACGGAGCCGGCGGTGGCCGAGGCGGCCCGTTCAGTTCCTAAGGGGGAGGGCGTTCCTCGAGCAGGGTTAAATTCCCGCTATACCTTTGAACAATTTGTGGTCGGCTCTTCCAACCGCTTCGCCCACGCGGCGGCCCTGGCAGTGAGCCAATCGCCGGCCAAGGTTTACAACCCTTTGTTTATCTACGGCGGGGTGGGGCTGGGCAAAACCCATCTGATGCAGGCGGTCGGCCACCAGCTGCAAGAAAACTTTCCGCGCGCCCGGTGCCTGTATCTTACCAGTGAGAGCTTCACCAATCAGTTGATTGGCGCCATTCAAAATCGGTCCATGGCCGCCTTTCGGGACCGGTTTCGCTCTGTGGACGTCCTGATGGTAGACGATGTCCAGTTTATGGGGGGCAAGGAGGCCACCCAGGAAGGTTTCTTCCACACCTTCAACGCCCTCTACGACGCCCACAAACAGATTGTCGTCTCCAGTGATCGGCCCCCCAAGGAGCTGCAGGGGCTGGAGGAGCGATTGGTGTCCCGGTTTGAGTGGGGCCGGGTCACCGATGTGCAGCCGCCGGACCTGGAGACGCGGGTTGCCATCCTGCGCAAGAAGGCTCAGGCGCAGGGCCAGCAAGTTGCTGAAGAAGTTACCTTCTTTGTCGCCGAGCAGGTGACTTCCAACATCCGGGAGTTGGAGGGGGCGCTGAATCGGGTGATTGGCTATGGCGTTTTGATGGGGCGCCAGATCAATGTGGGCTTGGCCCAAGAAGTTTTGAAGGACCTTGTGGCGGAAACAGCCCAAGAGATCACGCTGGAGAAGATCTTGAAGGTGGTGGCCAATCGCTTCAACCTTTCGGTGTCTGATCTTAAAGGGAAGCGCCGAACCCAAAAGGTCTCTTTTCCACGTCAGGTGGCCATGGCGCTGGCCCGTGAACTCACTGAGGACTCTCTACCTGCTTTAGGAGAGGCCTTTGGGGGTCGGGATCACGCCACTGTTGTTTACGCCTGCAAAAAACTTAGCCAGGCCAGGAAGAAGGATCAGAAGATCTCAAATCTTTACGATTCTTTGGTGAGGGGGTTGGGTAAAACCTTATGAATAAGTTGTTGGTTTTATGGGGTTGGTGGGTGGATTGTTGAATTTGTTGGTGGGTGGCCTTTGTTTTTTAACAGGTTTTCAACAGTTTATCTATTTGTGGTATAATGAGTTATGTATGTTTCTCACATTACCAACACCGGTTATTATTGTTATTGCTGTGTTAAACCAATAACCATCACGACTGCAAAACCGTTCGTGCTGAGCTTGTCGAAGCACGAACGTCCCTCCTCACCCTTCGACAGGCTCAGGGTGAACAGGGCGGTTTACATGACTCGTGTAACCATAATAACAGAATCCAAATGAGGCTCAAGGTATCGCGGGGCGATCTTCTTAGGGGAATCCAAACCACTCTGCCTGCCGTTCCCTCGCGAAGCACCCTACCCATCCTCTCCCACCTCCTCTTGGAGACCTGTAAGGAAGGGATTCGTCTGTCCGGAACAGACTTGGAGGTGGGGATCTCCACCCTTGTTCCTGCTGAGACGGGTGAGGAGGGCTCCACCACCATTCCAGCCAAAAGATTCTCTGATCTGGTCAAAGAGCTTCCAGAGACCACCCTTTCCATCTCCACCAAAAAAAACCAACAAATCACCCTGGAGTGTGAGCGCTCTGTCTTTAAACTGGTTGGGTTGCTGCGGGAGGAATTCCCCAAACTCCCCAACCTAGACGACCAAGGCGCCATGGTGGTGGACCAGGGGGTTCTCCAGGCCATGCTGGGCCTCACCTCCTTCGCGGTTTCAAACGACGAGTCCAGATACGTTTTAAACGGCATCCTCTTTCTTGCCCACAAGGGCTGGCTCAAACTGGTGGCCACCGACGGCAGGCGTCTGGCCATTGTAGGCCGGGAGGTTTCTCAGCCCCCCCACCACGACACACAGGCGGTTGTCCCCACCAAAACCATCTCAGAGCTCAACCGCTTGTTAGGAGAGGGGCCCACCCTTAAGATCATCTTCAAAGAGACCCAAATCGCCTTTGATCTTGGGAAAACCCAAATCATCTCAAGACTCATCGAGGGAAAGTTTCCAAGCTACGACCAAGTGGTTCCTGCCGAAGCGCCGCAAAAACTAAAGATTGACCGGGAGGCCCTTTTGTTGGCAACCCGGCGGATCGGCCTCTGGACAACCCAAGAATCTCCCTCCATCCGCCTTGACTTGAAATCAAACCAACTGATCCTCTCCAAACAAACCCCAGAGGTTGGAGAGGCCCACGAGGAGCTCTCAGCCCTCTACACCGGCCCAGAGTCTTCCATTGGGTTTAATCCGCACTATCTCATCGACGTACTCAAGGCCCTTCCCGATGGCGAGGTAGAGTTTGAGTTGCCAGGGCCAGACCGCCCAGGGGTGATCCGCACCAAGGATCACTACACCTACATTGTCCTTCCGATGCAGTTGGGCCCTTAGGGGATGAGCCGAACCCGATCGGCCAGCCCCCTCAAAGAGCTTCTCCCCAACGTCCTCAAAGGTTTAAAAGATTCCAACCGTCCCACCCGAGAAGCGATTGACGAGGTTTGGCGGCGGGCAGCCGGCAGAGAGGCGGCCTCCCACAGCTGGGTGGTCCGATGGACGCAGGGTCGGATGATGGTGGCGGTGGAAAATTCTGGCTGGATGTACCTGTTGGGGCTTAAGAAGGGTGAGCTTCTCAAGAAGCTGTTGGCCATCCTGGGGAGGGATAAGGTGAAAGAGCTCATCTTTAGAATCGGAGAGGCAGAGGATGCCAAAGGATAAGACAAGGCCAGCCGCCGCAGACCCTAAGGCGGCCGCCGGTCACCCATACGACGCCACCATGATCCAGGTGCTGGAGGGGGTTGAGGCGGTCCGCCGCCGGCCGGCCATGTACATCGGCGACACCAGCACGCGTGGGCTCCACCACCTGGTCTACGAGGTGGTGGACAACTCGGTGGACGAGGCGATGGTTGGCTTTGGCAACACCATCGACGTCACCATTCACTCCGACAACTCCGTGACCGTGACCGACGCCGGCCGCGGGATCCCCGTGGATATACACAAGACCGAGAAGAAGCCGGCCGTGGAGGTGGCGCTGACCATGCTCCATGCCGGCGGAAAATTTGACCATCAGGCCTACAAGGTCTCCGGCGGGCTGCACGGGGTGGGGGTGAGTGTGGTCAACGCCCTCTCCGAGTGGCTGGAGGTGGAGATCCGACGGGATGGCAAGATCCATCACCAGCGCTACGAGCGGGGCAAGACCAAGACCAAACTCACCGCCATCGGCAAGGCCACCACCACCGGCACCAAGGTCACCTTTAAGCCAGACCGGGAGATCTTCGGCTCCAAGATCGATTTCTCCAACGAGACCCTGGCGAACCGCTTGAGGGAGCTGGCCTTCCTCAACAAGGGGCTTAAGATCACCCTGGCCGATGAGCGAAATGACAAGACCCAGCTTTTTCACTACGAGGGGGGACTGGTTTCCTTCGTGGAATACTTAAACCGCGGCAAGGCGGTACTCCACAAGCAGGTGATCACCTTCGCCCGGGAAAGGGAGGGGGTTCAGGTGGAGGTGGCCCTCCAGTACAACGATGGTTTTGCCGAAACCCTTTTTTGCTTCGCCAACAACATCAATACCATTGAAGGGGGGACCCACCTAAGCGGCTTTAAATCGGCCCTGACCCGCGTCTTGAACAACCACTGCAAGGCCAGGGGGCACCTGAAGGAGCAGGACGCCCCTTTAACCGGTGAGGACGTCCGGGAGGGACTGACGGCGGTCGTCAGCGTCCGCGTGCCCAACCCGCAGTTCGAGGGCCAGACCAAGACCAAGCTCGGCAACTCCGAGGTGGAGGGCCTCACGGCCAGCGTCGTCAACGAAGCCCTCTGCGCCTTCTGCGAGGAGAACCCCTCGGTGGCCAACAAGATTGCCGAGAAAGGAATCCTGGCCTCCCGGGCCCGGGAGGCGGCCCGCAAGGCCAGAGAGCTCACCCGCCGCAAGGGGCTGCTCGAGATGGACTCCCTCCCTGGCAAGCTCGCCGACTGCTCCGAGCGCGACCCCAACCTGTGCGAGTTGTTCCTGGTGGAAGGAGACAGCGCCGGGGGTTGTTTTTCGGGCCAGACCAAGGTTGCCTTGGCCGACGGAAGGGAACTTTCTTTCGAAGAACTTGCTGAGGAATGGAACGCCGGAAAGGAAAACTTCTGCTACACCATCTTGTCCAATGGGAAGATTGGGATCGAGAAGATTCTCTCTCCTCGGAAAACAAAGAGGGATGCCCAAGTCGTTGAAGTGGCACTCGACAACCATCAGCAGGTGATATGCACTCCCGACCACCTCTTCATGCTCCAGGATGGAACATATAAGCAGGCCAAAGGACTTTCACCAGAAGATTCCTTAATGCCGCTTCATCGACAGCGCTCCAAACTCGGCAGGGGGATCACCATCAAGGATTATGAAATGGTCTTTGATCCAACGCAGAAGCGCTGGATCTTCACCCACCTTCTTGCCGATGGGTACAACCTTCGCCGTGGTCTTTACAAAGAGGATTCCGGCCCCCATAAGCACCACTTGGATTTCAACAAGAATAACAACAACCCCACCAACATTCGCCGCTTTACCAAAGAAGAGCACCGAGCCATCCACAGTCTCCATGCTGCCAGGACACTTAGACAGCCGGAAGTCCTCAAAAAGCTGAGGGAGATTCGGAGATCCCCAGAGTTTCGTGAGCGCGTTCGTCAAAAGATGCTGTCTCCTGCCATGAGACAAAGCCTTCAGGAGCGGGCCAAGCGGCAGTGGGCAGATCCGGCTTATAAGCGATACATGGTGGACCGATTCCTAGATTTCTACGAGCGTTCAGCCAAATATAGGGTTACCAGCCATAGGCGCTTGTTGGAAGCCCAGAGGTCTTATTGGAGCAATGAGGAAAACAGACAGCGTCAGGCCAAACGGGTTCGTCGGTATTTCGAAGAGCATCCCGAAATTCGCGCCTCCTTCGCCCAAAGCTCCAAGCGGCAGTGGAGGGATCCTGAACTGGTGGAGTGGCGACGGCATAAAACCCGCCAGCAATGGACAGTGGAATTTCGAGTAAAAAGAAGGAAAGCCTACGACCAGACCTACTTAAATTCCTCGCTAAAATTCCTTTCGGAAGTCCTTAAGCGTTTTGGCTCTGCTGATTGTTACGACGAACTGAGAAGAAAACCAAGGAACACCAATCTCCTTACCAGCAAAACGCTGGCAAGACGGTTTTTCGATGGGGACGATGAGCGGATGATCGAGGCGGCCCGAAACTACAACCATCGCGTCGTGAGTGTCAGAAACCTCCATGAGAGAATCGACGTTTACGATCTAGAGGTTCCAGGAACCAACAACTTCGCGTTGGCAAGCGGCATCTTTGTGCATAATTCTGCGAAAGGGGGCAGGGACCGGCGGTTTCAGGCCATCCTTCCCTTGAAGGGAAAGATCATCAACGTGGAGAAGGCGCGCCTGGAGAAGGTGCTGACCAACGACGAGGTACGCACCATCATCACGGCACTCGGCACCGGCGTGGGGGAAGAGTTCTCGGTGGAAAAGCTTCGGTACCACAAGGTGATCCTGATGACCGACGCCGACGTGGACGGGGCGCACATCCGCACGCTGCTTCTGACCCTCTTCTACCGCCAGCTGCTGGAGCTGATCAAGAAGGGGCATGTCTACATCGCGCAGCCGCCCCTGTACAAGATCAAGCGGGGCAAGCGGGAGGAATACATCTACGGGGAGGAGGCCCTCAACGAGCTCCTTTTCGACCTCGGGCTGGACGGCGTTAAGCTGTTGAATCTGAGCGAGAAGCGGGAGTACACGGAAGCCCAGGCCAAGGAACTTCTAAGGCTCGGAGTAGAGATCGAGCACCTCTCAAAGGCATTGCACAGAAAGGGAGTAGAGTTGATAGAATTAGTCAATTTTAGGAACCAAAAGACCAAGAAACTGCCAATTTTTAAGGTTAAAGTGGAGGGCCGGACCCATTTTCTATACAGCGACGAGGAGCTATCCAAGCTGACCAAGGCCGGAAAACAGGAGGTGGACGCGCTGGAGCTCTACGAGGCAAAGGAGTTGGATGAGCTGGGCGGAAAGCTAGGCAAGCTGGACGTGGACTTGAAGGATTTCCAGATGCCGGAGCAGGAGGAAGAAATGCCGGAGCTGCGCGGCCGAAAAAAGGGGAGCGAACGCAAGAGGGGGCGGGGGGAGCAGGCCCGGTCCGGCAAACCGCTCTTCCGGCTGGTGAACGACAAACAGGAGGGAGAGGCCGGGTCCCTCTCGGAGCTGCTCGGGGCGGTGCGGGAGCTGGCCCGGAAGGGGATGCAGGTGCAGCGCTACAAGGGCCTCGGGGAGATGAACCCGACCCAGCTCTGGGAGACGACGATGGACCCGGATCGGCGGACGCTGCAGCAGGTGACGCTGGAGGATGTGGCGGAGGCAGAGACACGCTTCACCACGCTCATGGGGGATGAGGTGGAGGCCCGGCGGCTGTTCATTGAGGAGCACGCACCCGAGGTGCGCTTCCTGGACGTGTAGGCCATGTATACACGCAACGAGAAGATCGTTCCGATTGCGATCGAGCAGGAGATGAAGGACTCGTACATCTCCTACGCGATGTCGGTGATCGTGGGGCGCGCCCTGCCGGACGCGCGAGACGGATTAAAGCCGGTGCAGCGCCGCATCCTCTACTCGATGCGAGAGCTTGGGCTGGACGCGGGCAAGCCCTACAAGAAAGCGGCCCGCATTGTAGGCGAGACCTTGGGTAAGTACCACCCGCACGGGGACATGGCGGTTTTCGATGCGCTGGTTCGGATGGCGCAGGACTTCTCCGTCCGGCACCCGCTGGTGGACGGCCAGGGCAACTTCGGATCCATTGACGGGGACAATGCGGCTGCGATGCGTTACGTCGAGGCGCGGCTGGCGCCCATTGCCGAGACGCTGCTGGCGGACATCGACAAGGAGACGGTGGAGTTCGTCCCCAACTTCGACGAGTCGCTGTCCGAACC
>CAYJSX010000035.1:0-9904 GCA_964372575.1 uncultured Planctomycetia bacterium | reverse complement strand
GCCGCCCTCTCCAAAGGAGAGCTCTTCTGGGGGAACCCTGCCCGCGCGGCCTCCGCAGGTGCGCTTCCGGGCCATCCCTTCGCCGGGGCCCCTCCTGCAGCCAGTCCTGGCAAGCAGGGGCTGGCCTCTGGCCCAAGCAGGCCCCCGGAGGGGGATGATCTGGTGAGCGAGGAATCCCACGAGGCAACGGGGTGAGCCCCGCATGCTTCGTTTTGCTTCGTTTTGCTTCGCAGGCCGAAGCAAAACGTGCGGGGCGAACCCCTGTTGCCGAGTGGGAGTTCCGAGCTTCGCAGAACAGCCCGACCCAGACGGGTGGCCTGCTGGCGGAGGATGTTGGGCTGCCCCTTGACAGGACCCCGAGAACGATAGGGTTAGAAGCAGAGGGAGTCATTCAATAATATCCCGGTGGAAATAAGGATGGGACCGCATAATCTCAGGCAGGTCATTCGGCGGCTGGTAGACCGCGCTCGGGAACTTGGGGGGATCGGTGGGATGGATGTTGCTCATCTGGCGGTTAGCCGCCCAGGCCAGCCAGACGTCGGCAAACCAGCGAGGGCCAATCTCGTGGGCATGGCTGAAGGTCTTGAGTTTATCCTCCATGGCCTGGCGAGATCGGGCGTACGAGAAATGGTAGAAGACGGCCTGGGAAGAGGGGATCTCATAAACCTCGCCTACGCTGTTCGCCTCATTTTGTCCGATGAAGCGCAGCCGGTGTGGAAACCCAAGACCCAGGATCCGCCGAAATCTCGTCATCTTGAAGATCCGGCGAGGCCTCCAAGGCAAACGCTCGGCCGGGATTCGATAGGAGAAGCTTCGCCAGAAGATGTGGCACTTCACAATGAAGGTTCCCACCTTCGGGTGGTGACTCAACTCCTGGCGAATGAAGTCCAGATGGTCCTTCCGGTAGATCTCGTCCCCATCCACCAGCCAATGGTAATCGGTACCGTCTTTCAGGCACAGCTCAAGGCCCGCGTTTCGGTGCTCTACCTCGGAGCTCCAAACCCCCTTGACGACCTTGATCTTGGGGTCCATGCGTCCCAAGCGATCGACCAGGGCCTCGGTTCCATCCGGCTTGGAAAAGGTTCGGGCGGCCGGATTGTAGGCGTTGTACGAGGCCAGCCCCAGACAGATGTAGATCCCATCGACCGCCGGCAGGATGGAGCGGACCGCGTATTCCAGGTACTCCTTCTCGTTGTAAACGCAAAACACCGCCGTCACCTTCATGGGTAGGCTCCGCGGTGCTTATTCCACCAGATTTTGAAGAGCTCCATAAGGGACCCCCACACATCGGACCGGAACCGTACCTTGGATTTGCGCTGATCCACCCAGCGAATGGGCACCTCCACTAACTTGAGGTTCTGGCTGCGCGCAATGGTGAAGATCTCGGCATCAAACGACCAGCGGTTGATGGAAAGGCGCGGCAGGAGAAGATCGACCGCCCGGCGGGAAAGGAGCTTGAATCCGCAGGTGACATCGGTGATCCCAGGGGTCACCCACCGGATGCAAATCCCCCGATAGATCGATCCCATGAAGCGGCGCAGCCGCTTCTGAGCATGGAGGACCTGGGATTGCCGGTTATACCGGGTCCCGGTCACCAGATCGCCTCCCTGTTCTAGGTGGGGCAGGAGCTTTTTTAGTTCTTCGATCGGGGTCGCCCCGTCGGCATCGTAGAAGAGGACCGCCTCCCCTCGGCTGGCCGAAAGCCCTGTCCGGACTGCGGCCCCCTTGCCCCGATTGACCGGATGCCGAATCAGAGCGACCCCCGGCTCTTTCTCGGACACCACTTGAACGCGGCTTGCCGTCTCATCGGTGGAGCCATCATCCACCACCCAAACCTCCCAGGAAAAAGATTCCCTCTTCAAGTAATCCAGGAGCTGCTCAAGTGTCCTTTCGATCCTGGGCCCTTCGTTAAAGGCCGGAATGACTACAGACAGCGAGGTGATCATCTTCTCTTAAAAACAACGACGGGAGGAGCCTTCCGATCGGTGCGAAAGCGGTGAAAACCAGGATCAGGACGATTTTGCCAGGGAATGTCTGGGGCGTCAAGGATGAGTGACTCGTAATCGGCCTGAATCTTCTGGTAGTAGGGGCTCTCGAAGAAACCCTCTGGCAGCCAGTCTCTGCGCAGAACAATCCAGTCCGGGTAAGTAGGGCGCCCGAAGTCTTCCATCCGCACCACCGGTTCCACCTTCAAGCGGGTGTAGAAGAGGATCGGGTGATCCTCGTAAGGAATCTTGAGGGTTTGGCCCGCTTGGGCCTGGTTCAAAAGAAGCTCCACCACGCCATCCATCGGACCTCGGTAGGGATGGGATAACTCACCCAAGAATTCCAACAGCAGCGAGCGGGGTCGGACGTTTGGGGTAGACAGCTTGACCCGGACCCCTGGAATCTGGGCCAAGGCAAAGGAGAGACCGGAGTGGTGGAGGAGGTCTGTTCCAATTAAGAGCAGGGTCAAGGCCGCGGCGGCCATCGGCTTGGTCCTGAAGAGTCGGGATAGAGCAACCGATTGGACAAGAAGCATGAACGGAACAAGAAAGAGGAGGTATCGGAAATGCCGTTGATCGGGAAACAGGACCAAGAATACCAGGCCGGTTCCTAAAAGAGATGCCGACACACCCATCCCTTGACGCAAGGTGCTCTCCCGAGGGTCCCAGAGCCCTTTCAGAGAAGGCCGGGCCGCCGCTGCCACGAGGAGCCAGAAGAGGATGGGAACCAGATACTTGTTGATCTGCCGAAAATAAAATTGCGCGTGATGGCGGAGCCGTTCCCAACCCCAATGGCCATGGTGCTGAAGTCCTTCCAGATAAACGGCCCAAGGAACGGTGAGGGCCAGGACCACCAGGATTGCCGCGGCGAAGCGATACCCCCTCCGAGGGCCTGGACGGGAAAAGAGGGCGTGGAGGATGAGCCCCAGGATTATCGGAGCAAAGACCCCGTGATCGGCATGGAATAGGAAAAGCAGGCTTAACGCCAAAGCAGGGAAGGAGAAGGGGCGGCCCTTCAAGAACCGAAGATAGGCGATCACCGTCAACAGGGTGAAGAAGACCGCAGGGGCGTAGTAGCGGCACTGGCGCATGTGGAGGAGGAAGGGCACGCAGGTCATGAGGAACAGACCCGTCAGCAGGGCGGTTCCCCGGCTGCCGGTCAGGCGCCTCGCCGCGAGGTAGGTGAGCCACAGGCAGCCCACACCCAACAGGGCAAAGGGGAGTCTGGCCGACGTGGTGGTAGCCCCTCCCAGGAAGAAGCTGGCCGCTGCCAGATACATCGGCAGCCAGCTGTGGTAGGTCCAGGCGTATCCTTCCTGGAGGGAGAGACCGGGGTTGAGCCGGTTCACCCCATCGAAGGCCCTCGGGTATCCGTAGGTAAGGATGCCTTTGCCCAAGACAGCGGTCTCCGCCTCATCCTGCCAGAGACACCCATTGTCCAATCCGGTCAAGGAGAGCGCCGTGCCCACACCCAGAACAGCCAGAAGGCCGATTCGGTAAACAAACGGTGGAATCACCCCAAGAGTGCCTCGACGGCTTCCTGAACCTGTTGAACCTCCAACCCCTTGAGGCAGGTGTTGTCCCAAGGACAGGGTGGGAAACGAAACCCCTGATAGCAGGGTCTGCAGGCCAAGGTCTTCGCCACGAGCCGATGGCGGGAGGGCTGGTGGCCGGGCCCATACGCTACAGGATCTACCGGTCCAAAGATCGTCACCGTCTTGACCCCTAAGGCATAGGCCAGATGCATGGGCCCACTGTCGTTGCCCACCACGAGGAGACACCTTTTGAGAATTCCTCCCAAAAGTGTGAGGGACGGAACCCCGATCGCCAGGGCGTGCCGAAGACGCAATCCGCTGGCAGCCGCTTGGCACAAGGAGGCCTCTTCCTCATCGCCGATCAGAAGAGGAACCAGGTCGTACCGTTGGGCCAGCCAGTCGGCCAATCGGTTAAACCGCCCAGGCGGCCACTGTTTAAAGGAGGCCCATCTTCCCCAGCTGGTTCCGCCTCCCACCACCAACCCCACCAATTGGTCGGTTGGGCGAATCGACAGTCCTTCCAGATAGCGGTGGACCTCACCCTCAAGATCGGGCGAGCCCTTCAAGCCAAAATCCAAATCGGCTGGCCTTGGAATTCCCGAGAGCGGAAGCAGATCCAAGTAGTATTCTGAAACCGACTTTTCGTTAAAGCCCCACAGGGGGATCTTTTGGGTTAAGAAGCGCCCCCTGCCCTTGACGTCAAAGCCCACCCGCCGAGGGATACCGGCCAGCCGCGCGCCCAGCCCGCAGTGCCATCCCATGGTGAGGTCGATCAGGGCCTCCCAGCGCATCTTCCGAGTTTCAGTAAGAAGCTGGAAAAGGGTTTGGATTCCCTGAAACCAAGAAGACCGGAAGATGGCCTGCAGCTCATCTTTTTCCAAAATCCCGTGCCAATCCACCGGAAAGGTGGATCTCACCCATTCTCCCACCCTGCGGTTGGTTAAAACACCCAGGAATCCCTTGGGATCGGCCCGCTTGATCCCATGAAGCAGGGGCAGCGCCATGATCAGGTCGCCGATCCCATAGGGATGCACCACCAGGATCCGCATGGCTTAGGGCCGGCTTCGCGCCCCCCCGTGGCCGGCCCTGAGGGAGCGCACCGCCTCCAGTACGCCATCGACGGTAGCGCCAGGGAGAAGCTTGTCCCTTTCGCCTAGGGGACGCCAGCGGGTCAAGTTCTTCTCGTGCCCGGGGGGTGCCACCACCAGGCAGGGGGTTCCTACCGCCGCCGCCACATGAACAGGCCCGCTGTCGTTGGAGATGAAGACCTGGCACCGCTTGAGCAAAGCGGGCAAGAGCCTTAAGGGAATTTTCCCAATCAGGTCCACCGCCTGAGGCTGCCGATTGCTCCAAGCCCTACGCGGCCCTTCCGGGGCAACTCCCACCACCACGACCTTCCACCCTTCCTGAAGGAGGCCCTGCCCCAGGGCCAGGAAATTTTCCAGGGGCCAACCCTTGACCGGGTTGCTGGTGAACGGGTGCAGGGCGGCAACCCGAGCGCTCGCGTCAACCCCCCGGGAGGCCAGGAGTTTCGCGGCCTCCTCCTGGGCCCGGGGAGGCGAAGGCAGCATCAAAAAGGGCTTGTGCCTGGGAACCCCCAGAAGCTGAACCAACTCCAGATTGTAATCGGCCTCATGGAGCGGGCGGCTGGCCTTGGTGTCCTCGATCGTTTTGTTCAGGAGAAATCCGAGTTTCCTTCGATAGCCCACCCGCAGGCGGATCCCGGCCAGGAAGGCCGCTGCGTGGAACAGTTTGGTTGGATTGAAGATCACCGCCGCGAAGTAGCCCTCCCTTTTGAGACGTCCGGCCCAGCGCAGGGCGTTGGTGAGAGAGGATGGTTCATCCGTCCGGCAAGGGATCAGTTGGTCAATGTCCGGATACCCTTCCAACAAGGGCATCAGCTCCTCCCGGGCGAGCAGCGCCGCCTGAAATCCGGGGTAGGTTTCTTTGAAGGCGTGGAGGGCCGGAAGGGTCATCAGGAGGTCTCCCATCCGGTCGGTCCGGATGAAGAGAATCCGTTTTCGTCCCATGTTGCTTAAGAGCGACTTGGACTCTCTCTGGCGGCCTCGATGATCAGCTCTGGCCTGACCATTCCCTTATCCGTTTTTCTTAAGGAGTTCGCGGTAGAGAGCATCCAAATCCCGTGTGAGACGTTGCAGGCTCATTTGCTCCCGCACAAAAGTCCGACCAGGTTCTCTCGTCTTTGAGGCCCACTCCGGCTGGGCGGCCAAACGGCGCAGGGCCGATGCCAAGGCATCTGGATCGCCGGGAGGGACAAGGATTCCGCGCTCGCACAGCGCCACTTTTCCATCCCGCGCGATCGTCCGTCCCAGGAGGTCCCGGACTCCGCCGACATCGGTTGCCACCACCGGTCGGCCAGCCGCGAGGGCCTCAATCACCGAGACCGGGGTCCCTTCGTTGTTGGACGTCAGGACCACCGCTTCCAGGGCCGAATAGACCTCAGGCATGTCTCTGGACCAGCCGTGAAAGGCCACATCGTCCTCTAAGCCAAGATCACGCACGGACCTTTCAAGGCGCGGACGAAGCTCTCCATCTCCATACAGATCAAAACGAAAGGTTGTCCCCCCTTCCTTCTGACGCAAGGAATGGGCTGCTTGAAGAAGGAGGGCGTGGTTTTTGATAAGGGCCATCCTGCCGATCAAGCCGATCCGGAAAGGGCGGTGGGGCCTAGGGGGGGGAAGCGCAAGCAGCGCCTCGAGAGCAAGGCCCAGAGGGATGACGCGAATCTTTCCCTCCGAGGCCACGTCCAGTCGAATGAGCTCATCCCGGACCGACGGGCTGACCGCAATCAGGCAATCGGTCACCCGCGCAAGCCAAAGTTCCAGCCGGCGGAAGACCCAGCTGATGAGACGGTTGAAATAACCGGTGAGGACATGCCCGTGGAAGGTGTGCACCATCACCAGGGGCATCCGGGTTACGAGTCGGTAGAACACCCCGGCCAAACGGCCCAGCAGGCCGGCCTTGGCCATGTGGGAGTGAAGGAGAACCGGGCGCTCCCTGAAAAGAATCTGGAGGATCGCCCACCACGCCAGAAAATCTCGGAAGGGATGGAGAGCTCTTCGCATCCAAGAGATGGAATGGTGGGTGATGGGTAGCCCCTCCAGCAGGTTCGCCATCTCCCCTTCCCCCGGTTCGGGACGGCCGCTCACGAGAACCGTGCGCCAGCCCAAGGGGGCGAGGCTCCGACTTAAACCCGCCGCCTGCTGGGCAGGGCCGCCGACGTTCAGGCGTGTGATGATTCGAACGATCTTGAAGTTGAAGTTCGCCATCGTGGGTTGGCTAAGCCGGCGCAGAGGAACGCTGGCTGATTCCAAAGGCGCAGCCTGCCAAGGTCCAGAAGAGGATGGCTTGGCGCAGCGCGTAGAAATTCGTGTCGAAGACCGACTGGATCAGGAAGGCAGCCATGCCGGCGGCCAGTCCCAGCAGTCCCAGGCGTTTTTCAGGAGTCAAATTCCCATCGGGACGGGACCATCCCCTCCACAGCGCGGCGGCCAAAGCGGCTTGAAACCAGAGGAAGGCCGCAAGGCCAATCCATCCTGTTTCAGCGGCGATCTGGAGCAGCACGTTATGGGCATAGGAAGGTCCGGTAAATTGGGCAGGCGCATACGCGGAGTAGTTGGCCATGAAGGTATTCAACCCGTGCCCAAACCAGGGCCGATCCAGGATCATTCGCCAGGCGGCCGACCACATCCTTAAGCGATCATGGGAGGCGCTGTCCGTGAAGGTGAGTGCCCCCCAGGGTTCTGACGAGGTGAAGATAAAAATCGCTCCGATGACAGCGAGGCTTAAGCCCAACACCTTCGAGCCGATCTTCTTTTTAAGTCCAAAAAACCAAATCAGGAGAAGGCCCACGCCTAAACCGAGTAGACCCCCCATCGATTCCGTCCGGATGAGGCATCCGAACAGGGCCACCGTTAGAATCCCTAAAGAAACCCGCGCCCGCCCCGTCAGGCGCATCAGATGAGGCGCCAAAACCAGGATCATGACCATGAGGAATGTTGCCAGGTCGTTCGGGTTCTTGTAAGGACCAACCATCCTGATGAATTCTACGGGCCTGCCTAAGATCGGATCCATCGCCTGAACGGCGTAACGCGCCGTGGCGATAGACCATTCCTGCAGCAGACTGTAAGCGACCACCCCTAGGCTGGCAGCGATCCACGCACGAACGCTCCAACGAAAAACCCGGGGGCCTTGGATGAGATCCGCGGCGGCCAGAAACAAGAGGGCGTACTCCAACGTTTTTCTGAAGAACCCTCGCAGGCCCAAGGCCGGATCGCCGCTCATAACGATGGAAAGCAGGCAGACACCCAGGTAGCTGCCCAACGCGATCAAAAGATTTCGGCACGATGGGTTGCGCCAGGACGTGGGCCGATGGCGAGGAAGGACCCATCCCATCAACCAGGTCGCCAAGAGTAGCGAAGAGGCGATCTCAACGGCCGCGGTTGAGAAGGGAGTTACAAAGAGTGCAAGAACAAGGAGCCACCGGCCCGGCCTGCAGGCAGCGGCCTCCGGTGGGCCGGAGTTCATGGTTGGGCCGATGTCGGTGCCTGCTCGTCAGATCCTGGAACGCCCGCTACCCAAAAGCCGATGTTGTTTTCCTTGCAGTAGCTTTGAATTTGTTGGAGCAACTCTGGGGACGGGCGGTGCACCGCGATCAGAACCTCCTGGACGTCATTCTCCCGGACGACGCGCCCAAGGTCGCGGTGCGTTCCCAAGACAGGGATGCCGTGGATGCGGACGCCTTCCAGGGAGGGGTTTTTGTCCAAGAAACCGACCACCCGGCGGGGGTCGGTTCGGTCGAGCTTGATCCGCTGAAGGAGAAGCTCGCCCAGATCTCCGGCTCCGATGATGAGGACGGGCCTCAAGCCTTTCAGGGAGGTGGAGATCCATTCGTTGAGGAGGGGTTCTGTCATCCGGGCTCCGCCAATGGAGACGAACAGAAGCAGGCCGTCGATGATAAAGACGGCCCGCGAGTAGCCTTCGAAGCGCCAGAGATATAGTAGGAGGAGGGCCGAAAGGACCGAACTTAAGGCCACGGCCTTGAAAATGTTGACGAGATCCGGGATGCTGAGGTAGCGCCAGACGCCCCGGTAGAGACCGCAGGCGGAAAGGCAGGCCAACTTGATCGCGATGATCCACGGGAGCGATTGAAAGATGAGAAGTTCCAGATCAGGGGTGAGATTCGCTTCGAACCGCAGAAGATGCGCGAAGACGTAGGACGCGCAAATGAGCGCGAAGTCCACCGCAACCTCCACCAACCGGCGCTTATGCATGAGCTCGGGTTTAAGGAGAAACCCCTCTGGCTCCATCGGAGCGGAGGCGTTGCTCGAGTAGACAGACACCCGGGCCAGATACGCCCCACCCAGGAGCAGCCCTCCCACGGCAACCAGCCAAACCCCAATGACCATCAGATTACCCTGGGAGGAAAGCGCAATGCTGATGGCGCCAAAGGCCGCGCTTAAGCCGTACAGTGCGAAGACCACCTGCCGGGGTGTCAATCCCAGAAGACTCAACCGGTGAGAGGCGTGGTCTGTTCCTCCCTGAAAGGGATGTCGGCCATGAAGGATCCGCTCAAAGGTAACAAACAGGGTGTCGAAAATGGGTACGGCCAAAAGCAGGGTGGGCAAGGCGAGGATCCCCAACAGGTGGGTCGAATTTTCCCAGGCGCCCATCAGGGCCAGTGCCCCTAAGCCCAGCCCTAACAATTGGCTTCCGGTGTCCCCCATGAAGATCTTGGCCGGAGGCAGGTTGTACTGAAGGAACCCGAACGTGGCGCCTGCCAGAGCGGCCAGGAGGATGGCGATGATCCATTGGTGGGCTTGGAGGGCGTGCCAGATGCAGAAGGTGGCAGCGATCACGCCAATCCCGGCGGAGAGGCCGTCCATGTTGTCCATCAGGTTAAAGGCGTTCATCACCAGGACCAGCCAGCCAATGGTAAGCGGAATGGCCAGCCACATGATGGAGACATCGACCTGGATTCCGGAGAGAACCACGAGGCACCCCGCGATGATCTGAACGACCAGCTTGGTGTAGGGATGCATCCTTCGGAGGTCGTCCACCAACCCCGTGACAAACATGAGCAAGCCAGCGCTCAAGAGGCCCCACATCCGGGGCTCCTGCCAGGCACCCCAGGCGGTTGTCGTGAGAAATCCCAAGGCAATGGGGAGGCCTCCCAGGCGAGCCACGACACGGCGGCCCCACCGGTCTTGAACCCGGTGGGATACGCAGCCAACCGCCAAGGCGAACCTCCGGACCAAAGGCGTCAGAAGCAGGGAAATCAGGCAGGTGCCAGCCGCTGTGAAAACGACATATTGAAACATGACGCCTAGTTCATGCCAGCGGCCTGGAAACCGCTCCGGTCCC
>CAYJSX010000034.1:2325-10305 GCA_964372575.1 uncultured Planctomycetia bacterium | reverse complement strand
ATCCATCGAGATGTTGTTGCCCGTCAAGGTGAGCATTCCGATGCCGCACATCGCCACCCCGTAGGCGACGGTGGTGGGATTGGTCCCCTGGTAGATGAGGTAGGAGCCAAAGATCGCCAGGGCGATGGTGCCGATCGCCCAGACGCTCGACTCGAAGCCGACCGCGATCCCATTGATGATCGTGATGGCGTGACCGGACTGGGTGGCCCGGGCCACAAATTGAACCGGCTTCTTCTCGGGGGCGGTGAAGTAGTCGGTCAGGAAATTGATCGCCACCGCCAGGGCGATTCCCACCAGGGTCGTCCAGACCGGCCGCATGTCGAGCCCCGAGACTCCTAGGCTCGCCCAGGTCGGAAGGCTCGACTCCGGAAAGCGCAGATAGAGGAAGCCCACCGCGCAGAAGCCGACGATGGAGACGATCGCCGAAACGGTGTAGCCCACATGGATCGCCCGCATCGCGGCCCGCGCCTGCTCCGTCGTGCGCACCGCGTAGGTGCCGATGATGGAGCTCAACACCCCGACCGCGCGCACCAGCAGCGGAAAGATGACCCCCTTGTGGCCGTAGGAGGCCCACCCCAGAATCATCGCGGAGACCATCGTCACCTCGTACGACTCAAAGATGTCGGCCGCCATCCCGGCGCAGTCTCCCACGTTGTCTCCCACGTTGTCGGCGATCGTGGCGGCATTGCGTGGATCATCCTCCGGGATGTTCTTCTCCAGCTTGCCCACCAGGTCTGCCCCCACATCGGCCGCCTTGGTGTAGATCCCCCCGCCCACCCGCATGAAGAGGGCCAGCAGGGTGCCGCCAAAGCCAAAGCCGAGCAGCACCTCGTAGGCATGCTCTCCGTAGACCAAGAAGATCAACGTCCCTCCCAAAAGGCCCAAGCCGTCGGTGAGCATCCCGGTGATCGTTCCGGTCCGGTAGGCAATCTGGAGCGCCTTGGCAAAGCTGGTACGACTAGCGGCGGCCACCCGAACATTGCCCTTGACCGCCATGTTCATCCCGATAAAGCCAACCGACGCGGAAAAGATCGAGCCCAGCAAAAAGGCGCAGGCCCGGCCGATGGCGATGTACCGCTGGCCTGCCGTGAAGTAAAGAAGCCCGGTCAAGATCAGGATGGGCAGGGCAATCGCCTTGAATTGGCGCTGCAGGTAGGCGTTGGCGCCCACCTCGATGGCGGAGCTCACCCGGCGCATCGAGGGGTCGCCGGCATCGTGGCGGAAGATCTCGATCGCCAAGAAGGCGGCGTACAGAAGTCCGAGGAAGGCCACCCCCAGGACGGACAGAAGGGCCACCCGCTCCAAGGCCGAAAAGGTGGGGTCATTCATTACCGAAAAGAGTTGTGTCACCATGGGTGGGCTATTTTACCAGATCTGGTACAATGAAATCAGCATACCATGCGTTTCGCCGCCGCCATCACCAATCTCAACGAGCCCCAAAAAGCAGCCCAGGCGCTTCTTCTGGAAACCGCCAGACAGCTGGGCGGTTTGCCCTGCCACGCCGCCTTTCTCTTTGTCTCTATCCTTTATCGGGCCGCCTGGGAGCCGATCCTCCGATTGATCTGGGAGGGGCTGGGCCAGCCCCTCCTTTTAGGCTGCACCGCCGGAGGGGTACTGGGGGGCGACCAGGAGTTGGAGTCCACCCCTGCCATGTCGCTGGCGGCCGCCCATCTGCCGGATGTCAAGCTCCATCCCTTCACCGTTTCCCTTAAAGAGCAGGAGGAGCAGAGGGATACGGGATTCTGGATCGAAAAGCTGGGGGCCCCACCGGATGAGGATCCGATCGGCATCCTCTTCCCAGAGCCCTTCTCCTGCAATCCGATGGCCCTGGTGGCTTGTCTCCACACCGCCTACCCCAAGATGCCGCTCGTGGGCGGTTTAGCCAGCGGCGCCCAGACTACAGGTGAAAATGCCCTTTTCCTGAACAATCGGGTGCTCCTGGAGGGGACCGTGGGAGTCGTTTTGACCGGAGACATCGCCCTTCAGACGGTTGTCTCTCAGGGATGCCGGCCCATTGGACGGCCCTACATCGTCACCAAGGCCCAAGAGAATATCATCCTGGAGCTTGCCGGCACGCCTGCCACCGAGGCGCTTCGAAAGCTCTTCGAAGGTCTTTCTGAAAAAGACAGGGCGCTGGCCCAACGGGCCCTGCTGCTGGGGGTGGTGATGAATGAGCAGAAGGAGACATTTAAGCGGGGAGACTTTCTGATCCGAAATTTGATTGGCCTCGATCCCAACGCCGGGGCGATGGTCATCGGCGACCGGATTCAGGTGGGGCAGACGGTCCAGTTCCAACTGAGGGACGGCGATGCCTCCCGCGAGGATCTGAAGGCCCTTCTGGCCGAGCAGTCGGAAACCTTAAGGGGCTCTCCATTGGCCGGAGGGCTTCTCTTTAGCTGCCTGGGCAGGGGCCGAGATCTCTACGGCGAGCCCCACCACGACATCCGGACGATCCGAGCTGCGGTGGGAGAGATTCCGATTGCCGGATTCTTCTGCAACGGAGAGATCGGCCCGGTGGGCAAGCAAAACTTCATCCACGGCTTCACCTCGAGTCTGGGCCTCTTCCGCCCCAAAAGGGGGACGCTCCATCTGGGGACACTTCACTCCTAGAGGACTGTCCCTGGATGAAGCGTCCCCTGCGTCTCTTTGGGAAGCGGCCGGTGCTGGAGCGCCTGGCCAAGCAGCCCCAGACGATCCGGTCCCTCACCTTAAGCCAAGGGGCGGATGCCGCGGAGGTGGTAAGGGCGGCGAGGGCAGCCGGCGTTCCCTTTGTCAGCGTCGCCCGAGCCGCCTTCGAAAGGATGGCCCAAGGGATTCACGCGCAGGGGGTCATCGCCGAGGTGGAGCCCTTCCGCTACGAGGCCCTGGAGGATCTGGCCCAAAAGGACCCCCGCTGGCTCTTCCTGATCCCCGACCGGCTGACAGATCCTCAGAACCTCGGCTCTATCCTGCGGACAACCGCCTGCCTGGGAGGGATCGCCCTGGTTCTTCCCAGGCACGATTCGGTCGAGGTGACCGAGGCGGTCCTGCGGGTGGCCTGCGGCGGTGAAAATTACGTGCCGGTGGCCCAGGTGCCCAACCTGGCCTTCGCCTGCGACCTGCTCAAGCGTTTCGACTATTGGATCGCCGGGGCCCAGGCAGAGGGAGGAACACCCCTGGCCCAGATGAAGTGGCCATCTCCCCTGGCCGTGATCTTAGGCTCAGAGGGAAGCGGCATCCGGCCAGGCCTTGAGAAGAAGCTGGACCTGACCGTCACCTTGCCGATGGCAGGGGCCGCTCTCTCCTTTAATGTAGCGGTGGCGGCGAGTCTTCTGGCGTACGAGATCCGCCGCTAGGGGTCAGTTCTTGAATTTTGAAGAGCCTTCAACTTTCAAGAACTGACCCCGTTGAGGCGGGCGATCAGGTCCCGCTGCTCTTCGATCAGCTTGATCGGCATCCGGTCGCCGAACTTGTCAAAAAACTCCGATTGCTTCTTGGCCGCCTCAAGCCATCCCGCCTTGTCCACCTCCAGAAGGGTCTTCCAGCCGTCGTTGGAAATGGAAAGGTCCTCGCCGTCAAGAAGCGAAGGGGTGGGCATCAGGCCAATCGGCGTCTTCACCGCCGGGGCCTGGTCGCTGGCCCGGTCGGCCATCCACTTCAGGACACGGATGTTCTCCCCAAAGCCAGGCCAGATGAACCTTCCATTTTCATCCACCCTGAACCAGTTCACCCGGTAGATCTTGGGAGGGTTGGAGAGCCGCTCGCCGATCGCTAGCCAATGCTGGAAGTAGTCGGCCATGTTGTAGCCGCAGAAGGGGAGCATCGCCATGGGATCTGGGCGCACCAGACCGGTCGCTCCGGTGGCGGCAGCGGTCGTCTCGGAGGCCAGCGTGGCCCCCAGGTAAACGCCATGGGCCCAGTTGAACGATTCGTAGACGAGAGGCACGAGGGTGGAGCGCAGGCAGCCAAAGAGGATCGCCGAGATCGGTACCCCTTGCGGATCGTCCCACTTGGGCGAGAGGGTCGGACACTGCGTCATCGGAGTGGTGAACCTGGAGTTGGGATGGGCCCCTTTTTCGCCGCTGGCCGGATCCCAGGGCCTGCCCTGCCAGTCCAGGTAGCCTTGGAAGCTGGCCGGCGGGTCCAACCCTTCCCACCAGACGGTTCGATCCGGCCCCATGGCCACATTGGTGAAGAGGGAGTTTTTGGCGATCGTCTTCATCATGTTGGGGTTGGTCTTGTCGCTGGTACCCGGCGCCACGCCAAAGAATCCGGCCTCAGGGTTGACCGCCCACAGGCGGCCGTCCGGCCCCACCCGAAGCCAGGCGATGTCGTCCCCCAGGCACCAGATTCGATATCCTTTAAACCGGATCGGGGGCTGCAGCATCGCCAGGTTCGTCTTTCCGCAGGCCGAAGGCAGCGCGCCGGCCGCGTAGGTGATCTTACCTCTGGGATCTTCCACCCCCATCAGGAACATATGCTCGGCAAGCCACCCTTCCTTCTGGCCGAGCCAGCTGGCGATCCTCAAGGCAAAGCATTTCTTGCTCAGGAGGGCATTCCCGCCGTAGCCGGAGTTGATGCTGTAGATCGCCCGATCCTGCGGAAAGTGGCAGATGTAGCGATTCTCCGGATCCAGGGTCCCCAGGGAATGGACCCCCTTCACAAAATCGGTTGACTCCCCCAGGTGCCTGACGGCCACCTCCCCCATCCGGGTCATGAGGTGCATGTTGATCGCCACATAGAGGCTGTCGGTGACCTGAATCCCCACCTTGCTGAAGGGGGATCCCTGTGGGCCCATGAGGTGCGGAACCACATACATTGTCCTCGCCCGCATGACCCCTTCCAAGAGACGGCCCAGCATCGCGTAGGCCTCATCCGGCGCCATCCAGTTGTTATTGGGGCCGGCATCCTCCTGGCTTCCGGTGCAGACGTAGGTGCAGTGCTCTGTTCGGGCCACATCCTTCGGGTGCGAGCGGTGAAGGAAACTTCCGGGATGCCTCTTAGGATTGAGCGGTAAAAGCTGGCCCTGCTCCATGGCCTGAGCAATAAGCTGGCGGTACTCCTCCTCGGAGCCGTTTAACCAGACAATTCGCTCAGGCCCAAGGCGCTGGGCCATTTCGTTGACCCACTGGGTGGGGGTAAGATTGGGATCGCTCATGTCGATAAAGGGTCTGTAAAGTTATCATCTCCTGCAATTCCTGTCCAGGAAAACCGTCCCGACTCTTAACTCTACCGCCGCTGGCGCCTCCACTCGAGGGCAGCCTTCTGGTAGACGGTTTCGCGCGGTCCCACGGTGATCAGGGTGACGGAGCGTTCTTCTGCGCGGTAGACCACCCTCATCTTCCCAATTCGATAACTGCTAAGACCCAGCAGCTCCTCGCGCAGTGCCTTACCAGCGGCTGGATCTTTGACGATCTCCTCTAGGGCAAGCTTGACCTTCTGCTTAAGGTTTGGAGGCAGGCGTCGGAGGAAGAAGCGCAGCTCATCGTTAACAATGAGCGACCGCTTCATTCCCCGGTTGATCCGAACAGCTCATCCACGGAGCGATACTTCTTACCCCGTCCCCGGCGAATGGCCGCCAGGCCCTGTTGGATCTCCCGCATGAGGGGTGGATTGGCCTTGATCTCCTGCGTCTCTTTCCAGGCGGCGTACTCTTCTGCGTTCAATAGAACAGCCGCAAGCTTGCCGTTGCGGGTGATCAGGATTTCATCTTCCCGGCGCAGGACATCTTGAACCAGTTGGCTCAGCTTGATCTTGACCACCGACAGAGGCAGCGTTTGGGTCATTGCGAAGCACCTCCTTTTTCCGGCATAATACTCTAGTCTATATATAGGTTAACCTATATTTAGTCTAAAGTCAAGGGGGGCCCCACTGAGTCAAACCGACAAAAACCTAGAGGAGAAAGGTGGCGGGACCGTCGTTGGTGAGAGTTACCTCCATCTTGGCGCCGAAGCGCCCTTCCTGAACCTGAAGCCCCAGCGCCTTCAAACAGATCAAAAGATTCTCAATCAAGGGGCGGGCCTTGGCCGGCTCTTCGGCCGTGTCAAAGCTGGGGCGGGTGCCCTTCTTCAAGTCGGCCGCCAGGGTAAACTGGGAGACGACCAGGACCTCGCCTCCTATCTCCTGAACCGAAAGGTTCATCTTCCCGGCGGAATCTTCAAAGACCCTTAAATTCGCCACCTTCCGGGCCAGGAGATCCAGTCCGTCGGCCGTGTCCCCTCGTTCCACGCCGATGAAGAGGAGCAGGCCCCTTCTAATCTTGGCCACCTCCTCACCGGCCACCCGGACCGCCGCTTGGCTAACCCTCTGGATGACCAGCTTCACCCCCCCACCTCCACCAATTGGGGTCAATTGGGGTCAGACCCCATCTGTGGATAACTTTCCAAAATTCTGCTCGCAGGCTGGCGCCCTGAAGGCCCACGTCGGCAGGGGCGGGGTTAGACTAACCCCGGCGCTTATTCAGGCGAAAGGCGACCCCGGCCAAGACCCCGCCGGCCACGAGCGCTGCCCAACTCACCCAGGTCGGAGCGCTCCAGCTTCCCACCACAAAGGCCCATCCCTTCATCAAGCGAAGTGCATGCATCACCGCGACAGCCAGAAAGATCGCCCCTGCCACCGTATTGAAATCCTTTTGATTCATGGGCCGCACCCCCTCTGTTTAGAGGCCATTGCATAAATAGCCGTCGTGGCCTCGTATTGCGAGGAGGCCCTCTTGGGCCGACGAAGCAATCTTAAGAGATTGCTTCCTCCTCGCTTCGCTCGGGGTCGCAATAACTATCTGGGAAACTGTCTTCACGGAATGAGGACAATGTTACCATAAGCCGGAGGCGTCATGACGGCCCGGTGGGCCTGGGCGGCCTGGGCCAGGGGAAGCTCCTTCCCGACCACCGGCCTGAGCGTCCCGCCCTTGAGGCCTGCGGCCAGATCTTCGTGGATCTTCTGAAACTCGTCTGCCGGAGTATTCTTGAGGACCATCCCAAGGATTGTCAGATCCCCCTGCATCGCATCGCGCGGCTCGACCTGGGCCAAGCCGCGGCTGCCGATCACCACCAGCCGACCGAAGGGAGCCAGGATCTTGAGGTCCCTGCCCAGATTCTCGTTAGCTAGCATTTCCAGGATGATGTCTGCGCCGCGCCCCTGGGTGAGCTTCTTAACTTCCTCGAAATGGCCGGCGTCGTGGTGGTCGAGGACCTGGTGGGCACCCTCTTTTTGAACGAGCTTTCTTCCCAAATCAGAGCCGGCAGTCCCGATCACGGTAAGCTTCGCCTGACGCGCAAGCTGCACCGTAGCTAAGCCCACGCCGCCGCTTGCCCCGTGGATCAAGATTGTCTCGCCGGGCTTTGCCTTGGCCTTCTGAAAGAGGGCCCGGTAGGCAGTGGCATAAGGAATTCCCAGGCAGGCCCCTTGGGCAAAGGAGAGATTCTCTGGCAGGGGATGAACTTGGGCTTCGTCAAAGAGCCCCTTCTGGGCGTAGGAGCCGCTGAGGCACCTTCCCGCGTAGACTCTATCTCCGATGGAAAATCGCCTCACCCCTTCTCCCGCGGCCTCCACCACCCCGGCAGCATCGGCCCCGGGGGTGTAAGGGAGGGCGGGCGAATAGCCGTAGGTCCCGGCCCGGACATAGGTGTCCACCGGATTGACCCCGACAGCCAGGATCTTCACCAAGATCTGCCCGGCGCTGGGGCAGGGCTCCTCGCCCTCTTCCAACTTCATCATCTCCGGCGGCCCGGTCTGATAAACCCGAATCCTCTTCATCTTACCTTCAGAACCGGACAGAATCGGAGGTGTTTCTACGGGTGCCAGGCTCACCCTACTTTCCTTGGAAATCGAGGGCGGCGGAGTTGATGCAGAAGCGATTGCCGGTAGGGACCGGCCCGTCGTCGAAGACATGGCCTAAGTGGGAATCGCAGCGGGCGCAGAGGACCTCGGTCCGGCGCATGAAGAGGCTTTTGTCCCCCTCCATCCGGACCGCTTTAGGGTCGATCGGCTCAAAGTAGCTGG
>CAYJSX010000034.1:0-2315 GCA_964372575.1 uncultured Planctomycetia bacterium | reverse complement strand
GAAGCTGGGCCAGCCGGTCCCAGAATCGAACTTCGCCTCAGAGCTAAAGAGGGGCTGCCCGCAGGCCGCGCATCGGTAAACTCCCCTCTCATGGTGATCGTGGTACCTGCCGGTGAAGGCCTGCTCGGTCCCTTTCCTGCGCAGGACCTGATACTGCTCCGGGGTAAGCCGCTTTTTCCACTCCTCATCGCTTAAGACCAGCCGATCCTTGCCTGAGGCAGGGTTGAGCACCTGCCTGAACCCTGCACCGCCGGAAATGGTACCAGGCTTACCAGGTTTAAGAATCTCCCGGATCTTGGCGGACTCCAGGTGGTGGGAACAGTAGCCGTGCGGATTCTTCTCAAGATATTTCTGGTGGTACTCCTCCGCTCGGTAAAACGGCCCGGCCGGGACGACTTCGGTGACGATCGGATCCCGGAAGATCTTGGCTTCCTCCAGCCTCTCTAGGCCCAAGCGGGCGGCCTGGGCCTGCTCCTCGTCGTGATAAAAGACGACCGAGCGGTACTGGCTGCCGATGTCCGGCCCTTGACGGTTGAGGGTGGTGGGATCGTGGTACTCGAAGAAGGTGGTCAGCAACTCCTCGTAGCTCACCTGGGCCGGGTCGTACGTCACCTCCACCGCCTCGGCATGACCCGTGCGCCCGGTGCACACCTGCTCGTAGGTGGGAGCAGGTGTGGTGCCGCCGGCGTATCCGACCGTGGTGGAAACGACCCCAGGGACCTTCCCGACGATCTTCTCCACCCCCCAAAAACAGCCGGCCGCAAAGGTGGCTTTCGCTAAAGGAAGCGAAACCACTTCTCCCTCCTGCTGCGTGGCCTTCTTGACCGAGTGGGGGCTGGGCATCTTCTCTTTCTCCATCTTACCAGACATCCCGGTCAACAGAACCACCGACAGTATCCCGATCAAAACCGTCTTCCCTCTCACAGGGGTCCTCCTCTTCCAAGAATACCATGGAGAGGGCAGACCGGAGAGGGAGCTAGGGAGAGATCTCTTGGTCGGTGAGGTAGCAGGCCGGATCCGGGGCCCAGGGATCGCCGTACACGAACTGGGCCCGAACCCGGAAGGAGCCGCCGCAGAGG
The DNA here is from genome assembly GCA_964372575.1 of uncultured Planctomycetia bacterium. Taxonomy (GTDB): domain Bacteria; phylum Omnitrophota; class Gorgyraeia; order 1-14-0-20-64-10; family 1-14-0-20-64-10; genus JACOVG01. The sequence continues at coordinate 1,236 of CAYJSX010000034.1, read as the reverse complement.
GACTTGAACCGGCAGGTCGCGCAGCGGCCCTTCAAGAGGGGCAGGCGGTTCCTTAAGGAGCGCAGCATCGGATGGGATTCATCCTGCCAGATCTGGCTGAAGGGGCGCTCCCTGACGTTGCCAAAGGTGACCTCCTGCCAGAACTGGTCTGGGTGGACGTTGCCTTGGGCATCAATGTGGGCAATTCCAACCCCAGAGGAGTTGGCCCCGCCGCCGTTCCAGCTTAAGCTCTGGTGGACCCGCTGGGCAGGGGTTTCGTGGCCCTCGCCCATCAGGGTAAGATAGATGTAGACCCCGTCCACATGGTTGTCCACGGTCAGGATCTCACCGGGCCAGCCCTGACGGACCAACTGCCGGCTCTTTCGGAGAATCGCGTCCACCGCCTGGCGTGTCTCTGCGGGGGAGAGGTCGTCCTGGGTCAAATGCCTGCCCCGGCCAGCGTAGACCAGATGATAGAAACAGACCCTGTCGATCCCTTCCTGCTCCACCAGGTTGAAGATGCCTGGCAGCGCCTCGATGTTCCGTCGGGTTAAGGTAAAGCGCAGGCCCACCCGCTGGCCCAGGGCCTTGAGGTACCTTAAGCCCACCAGCGCCTTGACAAAGGCCCGCTCCATCCCTCGGAAGCGGTCGTTCACCTCGGCCAGGCCGTCGAATGAGATCCCCACGTAGGTCACCCCCAAGGCGACGATCCGCTCGGCCATCGCCTTCGTGATGAGGGTCCCGTTGGTCGAGAGGGTCAAGCGCAGACCTCGCTCCTTGGCGTAGGAGGCCAGCTTGAAGAAATCCGGGTGCATCAGCGGCTCCCCGCCGGAGAGGAGCAGGGCCGGAATCTGAAAGGCGGCCAGATCATCCAGCATGTGCCTCGCCTCTTCAAAGGTCAGCTCGCCTGGGTAGGGACGGTTTTCCGAGTCGGTGTAGCAGTGAAGGCAGCGAAGGTTGCACCGGCGGTGCATCGTCCAGACCACCACCGGCCGCCGCGTCTTGGCCGAGGCTGGAGCTCCATGGCCCTGGCCATACCGCAGTGGATCACTCTCGCTTTCTACCCCACAGTAAAGCTTGGTCACGTTAATCATGAACTCTTCCTCCTAAACCCTTCTCCGGCGAGAAGGCGTCCCGATTCATGCCAGGCGCATCTTGTCCGGGACAACGATATTCCTGGCCAGCCCCAGCAACGCCAACGCCCGGATCGTCAAATGCGTCAAGTCCAGCTCCCACCAACGCAGGCCGTGCGCGGCG
>CAYJSX010000033.1:0-10461 GCA_964372575.1 uncultured Planctomycetia bacterium | reverse complement strand
ACACCCTAAGTACCATTGAAGCCAGTCGGTAACGTCTCCACGTCCCTTCGGGCATCGCTCGAGGACGCGGTAATAATCGTCCCGCTCTTCCATAATCTGAGAGGAAAGGCTGTAGAAGCGGGTGGCCAGTTTTTCATCCTGCGCCAGCGCCAGGTCGGTCAAGGCGCGAGCGATACGGCCGTTGCCGTCTTCGAAGGGATGAATGGTCACGAAATAAAAGTGCGCCAAACCTGAACGCAGCAGTCCATCCTGCTTACCCCAACTGGCCTTCCACCAAGAGAGGAATCGCTCCATCTCCTTTTCTATCCTCTCACCCGGAGGCGCCTCGTAATGGATCCGCTCCCGACCCACGGCGCCGGAGACCACCTGCATGGGCTGTCCCAAGCTGCACCATCGTCCCGCGCGGACGCGCCTCAAGCCCGAAAATCCGGTCGGGAACAGCACCGCCTGCCAGTGTTTAAGCCGGGTAGCCGTCAGGGGTTTATCATAATTCTGGGTGGCATCAAGCAGAACCTCCACCAAGCCATCCACGTAACGGTCAGCAGGCGGCGACCCTGCCGTAGGAAGACCCAAACGCCTCGCCACCGAGGACCTCACCGACTCCCTGTTTAAACGTTCCCCTTCGATGGCGGAGGTTTTAACGGCCTCTTCGGTCAGAATCTCGGCACGGGCTTCTCGGCTTAAGTTAAACCCAAGATTCGCCACCTTGGTCAAAAGCCCTCCCTGAACGAAGCGAGCCTTGCCGATCAAGGCAAGCAAGGGCTCGCCCTTCCAGCTCAAGCGGGGCCAGTTTTCGCACTGCCAGAGGTATCTCATCGTCAACAGGTTAATCGCTTCATTTTACGAAGCAATTATACCCCACAATCGCTTCCCCTGCAAGGTGAACCTTCAAGGCACCTCCAGCGTTCCCTGAAGGACGCCCTGGGCGACAAGGGTGAGGAAATCCAGGTCCAGGGTGGCGAGGGTGTCGCTGGCGGTGTGGTAGTGGGGGTTGCGGTAGAAGGAGGTGTCGGTGATGAGCAGGGCCGGATAGCCAGAATCCCAGAAGGGGGCGTGGTCGCTTAGGCGCACGGCCGGTACCAGAGAACCGTTGCCCGGTAAGGTGATCGTCTCAACCGGCAGCCCCTTCACCTGGCGCATCCCCTGAACGAAATATTTCAGAAGCTTCCTGGAGCGCCAGTTGGCCCCTACCCCGATGAAGTTTCCCTTCTTCGGATAAAAGGGGGAAAGCCCGGGCGGGTAAGACTGGTGGGGCGAGGTGTAGCCCAACATCTCCAAGCTGATCATCCCAGCGAGCTTGGCGCCCTGACGCTTGAGCTTCTTCGCGTAAGCGCTGGAGCCAACCAGGCCCCACTCCTCCAGGGTAAAGACGACAAACTGGATTTTTGAGGCCGCCGGATGATCCCTCAAGGCCCTGGCCAACTCCAGTAAAACGGCAACTCCGCTGGCGTTGTCATCCGCGCCAGGAGAGCCATCCACCGCGTCCAGGTGAGCTCCGACGATAAAGAAGGGAGACGTGAGCTGAGGCTTCTCGGCAATCAGGTTGCAGAAACGCTGCCCCTCAAATTCAAACGGATCCCTCCTGGCGCGATAGCCGGATTGTTCCAGCTCGTCCTCAACGTAGGAGAAGAGCTCCTCGTAGACTTTGGGATTGGCCCAGGGGGAGCGCTCTCGGGCGATTCTCTCGAGATGGATCCTTAAGCGTTGGGGATTTATGATCGGGGACAGCCTGTAAGGTCAAGCAGCAGACACTTCACCGCCCCGCCACCCTTCTCCAAGAACTCCGAAACGTCCAACGGGCAAGGGATCGCCCCCCTTGCCCGCACCTTTTCATACAGCTCGCTCGTCAGCCCGTCGGGCATCAGAAGGACCGGAACCTCCTGGCCAAAATAGCGGGCATAAACCTGAAAGCTGTTTGCCGCGAAGCGCCGGCCGTCCTCGGCAGAGAGGAGAACCAGCCGATCCTTGAAACGGGCGCGAAGGGCAGACTGCGCGTCGTCCGACAGACCCTCCAGGTAGGCCAGCAGATATTCCCGGTGAGGCCCAAACGCGCACAGGACCGTATCCCCGTGGTAATGGGCCTCATCCACGAGCTGAAGATCGACGATCTGTTTCTTTCCAACAATCGCCTGGAGGGTAGAGAGGACCTTGCGGTCCGATCGGAAGCCGTAGATTCGCCGGTAGGGAGGGATCCCCCATCTGAAACGGGTGCCAGGTCTAAGACTCGGAACCCGTTTTTCGATTCGCCCGTGCGTGAAAAGATAGACGACCTTCTCAGGGTCTCCGGAAGGATCCCCCACCGGAAAGAAGTCGGCCTGGCCTTCAAAGGGAAGCTCCGATGGTAAATCGCGCACTTCGAAGCCCAGGGAGATGAGAAACCTTCGATAATGTTCCTTCTCTCCCTGCCTTGCGGGGTTGAGGTTGCTTAAGTAAAACGTCTTGCCGAAATGGAAGCCGGCATTTGCCGGGAAAACCATCCCTGGCTCATCTTCGAGGGCCGGCAGCACGTGAACCTTCACCCCGTGACTCTCCAGGGCCGCTTGGAGAGGCCCCCACTGCGCGATGACCTTCTCGAGGTCTACCTTTTTCTTGCGTCCCCACCGGTCCCGGGTGTGCGGGTTGGCGCCTGCCTTGATTCGGAAATGGGCAGGGTCACCCAGGAGGACGACTTGGCGCATTACAGCGGAAGGGAACGCTCGCTTAAGGGGCGACTGTCTTTGAGCACCGCGGCCGGATAGGTGCAGTAGAGGCCAGAGAGGATGCCGGCGGGCCTGAAGGAGCCGCTCGCCTTGGTGCCGCCAAAGGGGAGTCTGCCCGAAGAAAAGATCGTTCCCCGATTGAGGTTGACCATACCGGTATCCACGGAGCGATAGATCTTCTCAAAGTGCTTAGGCGAACGGGTGAAGACCGCTGTGATTAGGCCGTAGGGCACCTCGTTGTTGATCTCCACCGCCTCCTCGTCGTCCCGGGTCAGATAGATCGCCACATCCGGGCCAAAGATCTCTTCCCGCCGGTAATGGGCCGAGCGGTTCTTTCGGGGTATCTGGCACAGGTGAACACCCGGGGTCACGTAATAGCCCCTTCGTTTTTCCCAACGGCCCAGGGCCTTGCCGGGGCGGAGGGTTTCAAAGCCCTCTTCCTCGGCCAGCTTCATGTAGCGCTGAAACTTGGCGACCGCCTCATGGCTGACGAGGGGACCCATCACGACTCCTTCCTCCAAGGGGTAGCCGATCTTCACGCGATCCGCCGCGCTTAAGAATTTCTCGAGGAAGGGCTTGGCCACCTTGCGATGGACGATGATACGGCTCGTGGCGTTGCAGCGCTGGCCGGCCATGGAAAAGGCAGACAGGGCGATCTCCCGGCTGGCCAAATCCAGGTCGGCATCGGCCAGAACCAGGGCGGCGTTCTTTCCCCCCATCTCCATGGCAAGGTTTACTTGCGGTCGATCCAACGTCGCCTTCTTGATCGCCTGGCCCACCGCGGTCGAGCCCGTGAAAAGAACTCCGGAAATTCCTGGGTGGGCCACCAGCCGCTGGCCCACCTGAGATCCACCCTGAACGAGATTGAAGACCCCTGGGGGAAAACCGGCCTGGTCTATGCAGTCGGCCAGCGCCTGACCCACAAAGGGGGTGTACTCGGAGGGTTTGAAGACGACGGTGTTGCCGGTCAGAAGGGCCGGCACGATGTGGCTGGCCGGGGTGTGGACCGGAAAATTGAAGGGGCCGATCACGGCCAGGGCCCCCAGCGGCCGAAAGCGGCACTCCCCCGTCACCTTGGGCATCACCTTCACCGAAAAATCTTGAACGAATCTCAAGCCCTCCCCGATCATCTCATCGATCTTGTCGGCCAGGCGCTCCACTTCTCGGCGGGATTCTGCCAGCGGCTTGCCGGCCTCCTGAGCCACCAGATGAATGAGAAACTCCCGCCGGGACAACAAGACCTTCTTTAAATCGCGCAGCTTGCGGATCCGGGCCGCCAGGGGCCGATGGCTCCAATCCACAAAGGCCTTCTTCGCGGCGCGAACCGCCTCATCCACCTCCTCGGGCCAGACGATCAGCTTACCCACAGGCAGGAGCAGGTCGCCCGGATCCTCGCTCACGAGCTCAACCCCTTTGAAAGGCCGAGCGAACCGGCCCTGGATGTAATTTCCTCTATAGGGGACAGACATAGGCCCTCTCACCAGTCCTAAGCGAAAGAAGCCGCATCGAACCCTCTTCCATTTGCCACCGATCGGGGGAGAGATGACCGCGCGCAAGGAGAGCCCTGAAGACTCCGCCCTCCTCCCTCGCAACCAGCGCCAGACGCCTTCCGGGCCGGGCGGTGCCACTCGTTCGGAGCCGGCGCGTTCTGCGCGTAATCAGGATCTGCCGGCGCCTGGCCATGTAATAGGGGCCTGCGTCGAACGGCTCCACCTGCGGGATCGGTCGAAACCCGATTTCTTCAAGGAGCCGCGCCGCGCGCGCCGCCGCAGGATGGATGGCCCCGATGGCCTTGCGCACCGGCGGTGGCAGCAGGGCGCAATAGATCGGAGTGCGCGGCATGAGCCCCAAGATAAACTCCTTGTTGGCCACGCTGAGCCGATCGGCCTTTCGATAAGTCAGCCCGGTAAATTGGTGTCCGATCCTCTGCCAAAAGGGGCTGGCGCCTCCCCGGCCCATCGTGCCCCGGTACTCCACCAGCACCTTGGACTCGAATCGCTCGGGGTGCATCGCCATATAGAGGAAACGGACAAAGGAGATCTGCAGTCCGCACCGGTCGGCCTTCCTCCGGTACCCAGGCAAAACCACCAGTCCTCCCACTTCGGTGGGGCCGTCTTCGGTGAACCCTAAGCGCAGGACCTGGTGGCTGCGGCGAACCCCCAGGGTCCGGCTGCGAAGGGTCACCCGATCCAGCGCAAGCCAGAGGTGGGGTTTGCCCGGGGTGCCGTGCTTGGCGATGACGAGGGAAGAGCCGACGATCTTGCCGGTTCGTGCCTGGACCAAAACGAAGAGGTACTTGGCCTTTTCCTTGGGCAGCTTGCCGCTGAAGGAGGCCTGGGAAACCTTAAGAAGCTGCCGGACATAGCGCGGGTCGTTGGGCAGGTTGTACGAATCGAGAATCTTGGCCAGCCTCATTACCCCTTCAAAATCTTCTGGGCCTGCCTGACGGATTAAAAACATATCTCGCGGATAAAGGCCTCGTAAAAACGGATGGCCTTTTTAAGCTGCTTGACGCTCACGGATTCGTTGGGCTGGTGGATGTTCCCTGCCGATCGGCCTGGGCCAAAGACCAGCGAGGGAATCCCCACCTTGGAATAGAGCCCTGCCTCAGAGCAGCCGGCCTTGGCCGCGAATTTCACCGGAAGGCGAACCTTTCTCAGCGACTTTAAGATGAGCTTCGCCGTGGGTGAATCTTTCTCCAAATCCAGGGGAGGGTTGTCCCGCTCCAGGCGAAAGTTCCAGGCCATCCCTGGCGGCCCCCACCTCTTCCATAATCTCTCTTCGAACCGCTTCATCACCGGCCGAACCGATTGGCCAGGCAGACTCCTCACATCAAAGCCGATGAGCCAGCCCTCCTTTGTTTCTCTCATCCCCGTGAGACTGGAGGTCAAGCCGGGAGGATCGAAATCTCGGTCCCGGGAATCTCTCAAGGGATGAAGGAGTGTGGCCAGAAGCTCCAGGGCCTCGAGGGTCTTCTCCCCCGGAAGGGTCTGGTACCAGCCGGGCGTCAGGCGCTTAGTCTGGATCTTGACCGATGGGCCAGGACGAAAGGAGACCTTCGGGTGTTCGCCCAGGGAAAAACGGATTAAGGCCCCATCCGGGATGATGTTGGCAGCGGTTCCTCCCTCCCAGGCCAAGACCGCCAACTTGCGGTACCGCCCCTTCAAATCTTTAAGGAACTGCACACTCGCCGCCAGGGCATTCTCGCCCAGGTCAGGGGTGCTGGAATGGGCCGACTTTCCTAAGAAGCGCGCCTCATAGAGCCACTGGGAAGCCGGGGGCCGATGAAGACCCTTGTCTTTGAGAAGGAGCTCTCCGACCACCAGTCCCTTGTGCCGGTGCACCACCGCCAGATCGGTCGGCTCCCCCACCAGGGCCAACTCCGGCTTTGGAAACTCTCCCTGACAGAAACGGGCGGCTCCTCGTAAGCCGGATTCCTCGCCATAGGTCCCCAGCAGCATGAGGGGGCGCTTTAACGAGGCCAGGTCCTGCCGGCTTACGGCGAAAAGCTTGCACAGGAAATCCAGCTTGGTGTCGGCCACTCCCAAACCATAGAGGGTGTCCCCTTGGACCGTCAGCCGCCAGGGGTCGCCGCCCGTCTTGGTCCAGAGGCGGCGATTCCCAGCTTCCACCGTATCGAGGTGGGTGGCAAGGAGGAACGGCCCCTTCCCCTTGCCCTGGCCCTTGCCCGTCGGGTGGGCAGGGGCCAGGCCCACGACATTCATAAAAAGCTCCGAGCCAGCTCTCTCCTGCTGGTAGAAAACCTGGAATCCTCTTTTTCCTAAGAGGCGCCCCAGAAAAACAGCGGCCTCGGCGTTTCCCCTGGCGGTAGAGGTGTCGATCTGTATGAGGCGCCTGGCCTCGGTTAAGAAATCTTCTCGGGTGGGGGCCACAGCTCGCTCATCAAGCCGTCTACTCTCATCCGGACAAAGTGACTCAATTGGCTTTTGTTCCGGACCGTCCAAACGTAAAGCTTGAGATCCTTTTCATGGACGCGCCTCACCACCTGGGCCGTTACCCATCGCCGGTAGGCCACGAAGCCGGCCAGCCTCCACCGCCTAGCAATGGAAATCTTCTCCGAGGTGATCGAATCCCTGTAGCCGGTCACCCAGAAAAGAGGCACCTCTTTGAGGAACCTGCGCCATCGGCCAAAGACAGAAAGCTCACTCACCCCCAGTTTGATCCGAGCCAGCCAACCTGAAGCGGCAAGGAGTCGCGCCAGCCCCTCCTCCTCTCCGGAAACCTTCAAATCCAGAAAAAGATCGGCTTGATGCGCCTGGCAGAGTTTGAGGAGGTCCGACAGAGCAGGGATCGGCTCCCCCTTGAACCGACTGGAAAACCATCCCCCGGCGTCCAGGTGTCGAACCTTTTCCCACGGGGTCGAGGCCAGCAGGGCCTCTTGGCCGGTCGTCCTCTTTAAGGAGGGATCGTGGAAGATGACCCACTCGCCGTCGCTGGTGCGCCTCAGATCCGCCTCCAGTGCCTGGGCCCCGTGATGGAGGGCCGACTGGAAAGAGGCGAGGGTATTTTCCGGGGTGCGCATCGGGTCTCCCCGATGAGCTATGAGGGCCATTTTCTCTCCCATACAAAAGGTGTTCTTCATCATGATATCATAACAGCCATGCGCATCAGGAAGGTTGCGCTCAGCATCCTCGCGGTGGGGCTGGCCGGCTGTGTGAGCCTGGGCGGCACGCAGCGGAGCTCTCCCCCTCCCCTGCCGACCTCTTGGGTCGCCTATTATCAATATACCCCCTTGACGCTTAAGTCCGAGGAAGAGTTGGGCGAGGCCCGCTCCGGCTACGAATTCCAGCGCCTGCGCCTGGTCCCGACCACCGGGGTAACCGACTTCCGATCCATCCAGGTCGACGCCTACCGCCCTAGGCGGCCGGGCCGACTTCCGGTCGTCTTGATCTCTCCGATCCTGGCTGGAAACGACCTGTACATCAAGGAGTTCGCCAAGTTTTACGCCGCCCGGGGCCTGGGGGTGGTGATCGTCTACCGTCCCAAGGAGATCTTCTCGGCCGACCGGGAGCTAATCGACATCGAGAGCCATTTGAGAGAGTCGGTGGTCCAGATGCGGCAGGCGATCGATTGGCTTCAAACCCTCGACTGGGTCGATGGTGAGCGGATCGGCTCCTTCGCGATCAGTTTGGGGGCGATCCTCACCCTGATCCTGGCGGCGGTAGAGCCGAGGGTGAAGGCAAGCGTCTTGGGGCTTCCGGCCGGCAACGTTCCTGAGATCATCATGGCCTCTCAGGATCGGGCGATCCGCAAGCGACGCCGGGCCTTTCTCGAGCTCTCGGGCTGGACCGAGGAGGAGGCCCTAGCGGGGCTCAAGCAGGTGATTATCTCCGAGCCAATCGCACTCGCCCCATCGGTCAACCCTCGAAGCACATTGATGATCGCCGGACTCTTCGACCGGGTGCTGGGCCTGCGTAACTCGCTCGCCCTCTGGCGGGCGATGGGAAAGCCCCAGCTCATCTTGCTGCCTACCGGGCACTACACCGCTTACTTCGCGACGCCGTATCTTAAGATCCATACCTATTCCTTCTTGAGAAGGCACCTGAAATGAAGCCGGGAGAAGAAGGTGCTTGAAACCCTTCTCAATTTCGCTCGAGAGTTGTTGAGTAATTTTCGATTGGCTGATTTCTTCGACATCGCCTTCATCTCCATCTTCCTCTATTCAGGCCTAGCCTGGTTCAAACAGACCGCCTCCCGCTTCGCCCTGTTGGGGCTGGCGGTTCTGGTCTTTGTCTATTTCCTGGCCCGGACCTTTGGGATGGTGCTGACAAGTCTCTTCTTCCAGACCTTCCTGGCGGCCTTTCTACTCGTTCTGGTGGTGGTCTTCCAAGAGGACATCCGTAGGGTCTTTGAGCGAATCGCCCTGTGGGGAACCTTCTTGGAACGGCGCCGGCTTTTCGCGTCATCTCTGAGCGTGGATACCCTCGTGGAGGTGGTGGCCAACCTGGCCGATAAAAAAACAGGGGCCTTGATCGTCTTAAAAGGCAGAGACCCGCTGGACCGCCATGTAGACGGAGGGGTCTTCCTTTCAGGAAAGCTCAGCAAGCCCCTCCTCTACAGTCTCTTTGACCCTCACTCGCCAGGGCACGATGGAGCCACCCTGGTCGAGGGGGACCGGGTGGTCAAATTCAGCCTCCACCTGCCGCTGTCCAAGAACACCAAGGCGGTGGGCCACCTGGGAACCCGCCACTCGGCCGCCTTGGGACTGTCAGAACGCAGCGACGCCCTGGTGATCGTTGTTTCCGAGGAGCAGGGAACGATCGGCGTAGCCGAAAATGGGACGTTAAAGACCGTCGAGTCGGCAGTAGCCCTGAAAGAGCGGTTGGACCGGTTTTATCTGAGCCGGTTTCCACGGCAGACCGAATCCCCCTTGAAGCGTCTCCTTCAGGAAGATGTCCGGGTGAAGATCCTTTCGGTGGTCCTGGCAGGGCTTCTGTGGCTCGTCTTTGCCTATCGGCCGGCCATTGTCCAGCGGACCTTCCTGGTTCCGATCGAATACCGCAACCTGCCCAAGGAGTGGAATCTGACCGGACCCAAACCGACCGAGGCCTGGGTCACCCTCTCCGGCTCGGAAAGGGCCTTTGGGCTGCTCAACCCCAACCAGCTCATCGTCTCCCTGGACCTTTCCAATTTAAAGGAAGGCCAGCACGTGATCGCCCTCACCGCCGAGAGCTTGAAGCGCCCCTTCCATTTGAATCTCTCGGTCTACCGGACGGAGCCTTCTCAGGTCGTTCTCTATCCCAAGCGGATTCCTCTGCCGCCTCAGCCTCCCGAGCAGGTGAAAGAATCGCCGTAACACCGCTTGCCCCGGAAGACCTTTATCTCTTTAACGAAGGCTCTCACTTCCGGCTCTACCAGAAGCTGGGAGCCCACCCCTCTGGCCAGGGCTGCCATTTCGCGGTCTGGGCCCCCAACGCCGAGAGGGTCAGCGTGGTGGGAGATTTCAACGGGTGGGACAAGAAGCGCCACCCCCTCCGGCCCCTGTCGACCTCGGGCATCTGGTGGGGCTTCATCCCCGGGGTCAGGTCCGGCACGCTGTACAAATACCACCTCTTATGCCGGCCTGGGGGCCACGGGCTTGAAAAGGCCGATCCCTTTGCCTTTTACTGCGAAACCCCTCCCAAGACCGCTTCGATCGTCTGGGGTCTCGATTACCGGTGGGGCGACCGAGGATGGATGGCGGTCCGCGCCAAACCGAACGCCCTGAACGCCCCCTGGTCCATCTATGAAGTTCACCTGGGCTCCTTCCGGCGCGACCAAAATGAAGGGGGCCGTCCTCTCACCTACCGGGAAATGGCTGTGGAGCTGGTCCGATACGCGAAAGAGATGGGATTCACCCACGTGGAATTCCTGCCGGTCATGGAGCATCCCTTTTACGGCTCCTGGGGCTATCAGACGATCGGCTATTTCGCGCCCACCAGCCGCTATGGAACCCCACAGGACTTCATGGCCTTGATCGATACCCTCCACCAGGAGGGGATCGGGGTGATCTTGGATTGGGTCCCTTCCCATTTCCCGACCGATGACCACGGGTTGGGCTTCTTCGACGGGACCCATCTGTACGAGTACGCCGATCCTCGACAAGGATTTCACCCCGACTGGTCGAGCTACATCTTCAACTACGGCCGGAGAGAGGTGCAGAGCTTCCTCGGCAGCAGCGCCCTGTTTTGGTTCGACCTCTACCATGCCGACGCCCTCCGGGTCGACGCGGTGGCCACGATGCTCTACCTGGACTACTCCC
>CAYJSX010000032.1:1959-10682 GCA_964372575.1 uncultured Planctomycetia bacterium | reverse complement strand
TTCTCGTCGGCGATCCGGCGTTGGAGGTACATTCCGCCTCCTCGAAATGACGGAACACGACTCATGCAAACTGACCCGTTCACCCTGAGCCTGTCGAAGGGTGAACGGCGATGTTCGTGCTTCGACAAGCTCAGCACGAACGGTTTTGCATGACTCGTCTGACGGAATTCACTCAGGGAGCTAAACTCTTACCCACCACCCGATTAAATAGATCACCCATCCACCGGGAGCTCTTCGCCAATTCGCCAAAGCTCAAAGAGATCCTCGGGAAGCTCCTGGATGAAGGCCGAGGGGCGCATCAGCACCTCACCCCGCTGGTAGCTGTAGCGGGTTAACGGGTAGGTCAGGTACAGCTCCCGCTTGGTTCGGGTCACCGCCACGTAGAAGAGCCGCCTCTCCTCCTCCAGTTCGCTCGGCTCTTCCACCGATTTGGGATGCGGGAATTGCCCCTCCACGAGGCCGATCAAGAAGACCGCAGTCCACTCCAATCCCTTGGCCTGGTGGATGGTGGAGAGCGCCAGGTATTCGTCCGGCCCCTCCCAGCCCTGTATCGTTTCTCCCCGGAACGGCTCTCTTAAGGTGAGATCTGAGATCAAACGTTCCACCTCGCGGTAGTTGGCCGAAAGGTTGACGAGCTGTTCCAGGTCCTCCTTTCGATCCCGAAAGTTCTCAAAGTGGGTTTTGAGGTGCTCCTCGTAGCCCCCCTTAAGGACGGTGAGGATCATCTCGGCCGGGGGCTGATTCTTCTGGTATTGGCTGGCCACCTGGGCCAAAAGGTCCCGGAACCGGTTCCAGCCGGTCTTGGCCCGGGAGGGAAGCTCTTCCCCTGCCCTTGCCTTTAAGGCGGCCTGGATCGGGTTGGCCTCTGGGGAGATCTTCTCCCACACTCGTCTGGCCAAGGTCGTTCCGATGCCCTCTTGAAGCCTCAGGCACCTCTCCCAGGAGAGCTCGTCCAGGGGGTTCACCAAGATCTTCAGGTGAGCGAGGACATCCTTGATGTGCGCCTGCTCGAAGAAGCGGACACCGCCTCGCACGACGTAGGGGATGTTTCGCTTGGCCAACTCCAACTCCAGCTCGGCCGACTGGAACCGGGCGCGGAACAAGACCGCCATCTCATTCAGGGGGAGCCCTTCGTCCCTGAGCTCCAGGATCCTCTGAGCGATGAAGTGGGACTGCTGTTTGACATTGGTGGTGGGAACGACCGCCGGAAGGGGCCCGGAATCTTTTGAGCTCTTAAGCTCTTTTGGAAATTGTTCCCGATTCAACCGGATGGAGGTGTTGGCCAGTTGGAGAATCTCAGGGGTGGAGCGGTAGTTGGTTTCGAGCCGATGGATGGTGGTGTTGGGGAAAACCTGCGGGAAGGTGAGGAGATTTTTCAGGTCCGCTCCCCGGAAGCCATAGATCGATTGGGCATCGTCGCCCACCACGCAGAGGTTCTGATGCTCGCTGGCCAGGAGCTTGATCAGCTCAAACTGGAGATGGTTCGTGTCCTGGTATTCGTCCACGAGGAGGTATTGAAACTGCTCTCCATAGCGCTTCCTCAAGGCCGGGTCCTCTTCCAGGAGGACGCGCCAGCGGGTCAAGAGGTCGTCGTAATCCATGAGGTTGTTCTTTTCTTTCCGGAGGCGGTAGGCGTCGGCCACCCTCTGGATGAAGGGTATCTGTTCGAGAAACTGCGGGTATTGGCGCAGCACCACCTGGGTCAGCGGCCGGCAGGTGTTGGCCGAGAAGCTGAAGAGGGCCTCCAAGACTCTGGCCTGAGGTAGGCGGGTGGCCAGGGGTGTCACCCTGAGGTCCTCCACGCAGTTGGCGATCAGATCCTTGGCGTCTTCCTCATCCAAGATGCCGAAGGCGGGTGTCCGGTGCAGCCTTTCGGCATGGCGCCGGAGGATGAGATTTCCAATGTGGTGAAAGGTCCCTCCCCAAAGCCCTTCGGGTCGGGCCTTGAGGATCTTTTCCACGCGGATGAGCATCTCCCGGGCGGCCTTGACCGTGAAGGTCATGAGGAGGATATTCTGTGCCGGGATTCCCTGCTCGATCAGTCGCGCCACGCGGTAGGTTAAGGTTCGGGTCTTTCCGCTGCCGGGTCCGGCCAGGACCAGAGAGGGTCCTTCCGCGTAGAGGACCACCCTCAGCTGCTCGGGGTTCAGCTCAACTTCGTAGGGGATGGCTCCCCTTTTGGCGTCGGCGGGTGCGCGGTGGAGAGAGTACCGCCGAGACATGAAGGGGGAGGAACTCAGAGCCGGCTCTTAAGACTTCTTCTTGCCTCGCCGGGACTTTCGGCGCTTGGCGGCGAGGAGCCGTGCCTTGGCCTGGCGCTTTTTCTTGCGCGCAAGGGCCCTTCGCTTTTTCTGGAGCGCCTCGAGGCGCTTGCGTCGGCGCCTGGCCTTGAGCTTCTCCTGGAAGGCCCGGTAGCCAGCTTGAATGGCTGACTCTTCCGCCCGGGAGAGCTTGCGAAGATACCGCGTAAGGAGCGTCTCCTGGTTGGGGTCAAAGGTCCTGAAGAAGACGCCCAACTCGTGGGTTCCATCGGGGTTAGGCTCGGTCAGGGGGTCGCACCGGACGATCGTCCCGTGGGCGGTGATAGGGGTGAGGGCCTTTGGAATCTCAACTTGACAGTCCACCGCTTGGCCCAACGCGAGGGAGGTATGGCTGTAGCCGGCGATCCCTAAGAGGGAGAGGTTCCGCGTGGCTCCGTGGATCTCCAGGCCGTTGCTGCGAAGGGTGAAGGGGAGGCGAACCCTGAAACGAATCTTGCCGCGTCGTTCGCGAGAGCGGACCTTCACGGCTTAACGCCCTTTCTTAGCTCGATGGGCCTTGCCGGAGAAACGCTTGCGCCTGCGGCGGGTTCTGAGTTTTTTGGGCACTGACATAACGTGTTACACTATAACAAGAAGCCAAAGGGAAGTAAAGAGAATGAATCTTCCTGTTTTAGAAGCGAGGCTTGCCTCCTGGATCGAGGGAACTCCTCAGATCGTTCCGGAGAGCGTGTGTCTTGCCTGCAAGATCTGCTGCCGCTTTCCAGATACCGAGGGAGTCCAAACACCCACCTGGTCGCACGAGGAAGCGAAACGGGCTAAGTCCCAAGGGCCGCAGGGGGCCTCCTGGCTGGAGGAGATTCCAGGATCCCCTTCCCTGCGGCCTCGCCTTCAATCCTGCGGGAGTGGTTTCAAGTGCCCTGCCTTTCATCCGGAGAGCAACCGCTGTTCCATTTATGAAGTCCGACCCCTGGACTGCCGGCTCTACCCCTTCGTGCTGACCCAGGATCCTTCTGGGGAGAAGCTGTTCCTGGCGATGGACCTCAAATGCCCCTATCTTCAGGCCCATGCCGATTCGCAAGAGGTTTCTGAGTATGCCCATGCGCTGGTTCGCCATCTGGAAGACCCCTTGGGGCTTGAGTATCTTCGGGCGAACCCCCATCTGGTCGGCCCTCCTTTTCCGGAGTATGTGGCGGTGGCCTCTTTGCCTAGGATTTCCGAGGGGGCCCGTCAGCCCGAGGGAAGGCCCCCCCATCCGGCCCTCACACGGTTGACGCTGGCCGATGTCGATCGGTTGAGACAGGCCTTGGGAAGGCAGGTCCATCTTTACTCTGGATATACCGCAGCCGCACTCTTGGGGTGGAGCGATCTGATTCGGTTTTGGTGGGCCGATGTGGAGGGGGCCTTCTGCCTCTTTGCGGAGCAGGCCGGCGGATACTTCATGCCGCTGCCTCCGCTGGACGAGGCCTTTAACGCCGAAGCCCTCCAGGCCTCTTGGGGGATCTTGAAGGAACTGAATGAAGGATCTCCCGTTTCCAGGGTGGAGGGGTTGGAGCTGCCCTTCGTTTGGCCATTTCAGGAGGCAGGTTTTTCTTGCAAGCGGCAAGATCCCGAATACCTGTATCTCAGGGCCGACCTGGTTTCTCTGCGGGGAGATCGGTACCGTTCCAAGAGATGGGCGGCGAATCGATGCGTGAGGCAATACCCATGCCAGCTGCGCCCCTACCAAAGGGAGGATCTGGTCTCCTGCTTAAAGCTCTATACCCGCTGGGCGATTGAACGCCGCCTGGCCCTGGAGGGATCGTACCCGAAGGCCCTGCTTCGGGACGGGCTTTTCTTCCACCGGCGCTTGATGATGAACCCTCAGGAACTGGGACTGACCGGGTGGATCGTAGAGGTGGAGGGAAGGTTGGCGGGATATACCTTCGGCACAGAAGTTTCCAAAGACGCCTTCGTGGTCCTTTTGGAGGTGGTGGACCGATGTTTCAAGGGTTTGAGCACCCTCCTCTTCAGAGAGTTCTGTCGCTCTCTTGGCCATCGGTTTATTAACGCCATGGGGGATTGCGGCCTGGAGCGTTTGGCGAGAAACAAACTCTCCTATCGGCCCTGCGGGATGGTCTGGTCTGGGGTGGGTGTTTCAGGGCAGGCCCAGACCGAGATCGAAACGTGCAGCTGAAAGGCCCCTGCCGTGCCCACCCAGTAGAGCTTGGCCCAGGCCTCTGAGGATCGGCGTTTGCGCTCTCGGCAGATGGACAAGAAGGTTGTCTGCATCGCCTGGGGCCTTCGGGTGGCCAGCCAAGAAGGGATCTCATCCAACCTTTCACCGAGGATCTGGATTTCCTCTTTAAAGATTTTGAAGCTCGAAGTCCTTCCCTGTCGGGTTAATGTGAGCTGCCAACGTTTCGCGTTCTGGAAGCCTTGGACCGTGTTAGAAGTTTTGTTTTCCATGACTTTTAATAAACTTTAGTTAACTTATATAATTTAATTAAATATATGTCAACAAAAAAATAAGATAAGTTAAATCATTTTATTTCTAGATTTAACTCTTGAGCTTTCATAGGAGAACACGTGCAGTGGAGCTGAGGGGATTTGAACCCCTGACCTCCTGAGTGCGATTCAGGCGCTCTCCCAGCTGAGCTACAGCCCCTTAAACGGGCCACTGCGTCCGATCAAGGTATCCTCAGTATTCGTGGCCCGTTCTGAGGGAGAAACCACTGCCTGGTTTCCCCCTCAGTACTCCCCCATCCGGCAAAGGCCACTGGACGCCTTGGGGGCAACTTCACGTTTCCCCCAAGGCTTGCCTTTACCAAAGTGCCCCCTTCCCCAAGAGGATGGGCCACTGCGTCCGATCAAGGTATCCTCAGTATTCGTGGCCCGTTCTGAGGGAGAAACCACTGCCTGGTTTCCCCCTCAGTACTCCCCCATCCGGCAAAGGCCACTGGACGCCTTGGGGGCAACTTCACGTTTCCCCCAAGGCTTGCCTTTACCAAAGTGCCCCCTTCCCCAAGAGGATGGGCCACTGCGTCCGATCAAGGTATCCTCAGTATTCGTGTTTCACTAACGCTTGGGGGAGGATTGGATAAGCCGCCGAAGCTCTTCCACATCTTGGGAACGTTTGGAGGCCTCTTCCCAGGTGATGAGCTTTTCCTGGTGGAGATCGGCCAACGATTGGTTCATGGTGCACATGCCGTGGGAGCGGCCTGTTTGAAGAGAAGAGCGCAACTGCTGAAGCTGATTTTCGCGGATGATGTTGCCAACGGCCGGAGTCACACTCATCAATTCGCAGGCCACCACCCTTCCCTCGCCGGTGGCCTTGGGGATCAGTTGCTGCACCAAGACGCCCGTGAGGACGAGGGACAGCTGGACGCGGACCTGGGTCTGCTGGTAGGGGGGAAAGACGTCGACGATTCGGGTGATGGCGTGCATGGCGTCCGAGGTGTGGAGCGTGCCAAAGATGAGGTGGCCGGTTTCGGCGAGGGTCAGGGCCGCCGTCATTGTTTCCAGGTCCCGCATCTCGCCGATCAAGACGATGTTGGGGTCTTGGCGGACGGCATGGCGCAAGGCCTCGTTAAAGGAGTCGGTATCGGATCCCAGCTCTCTCTGGTTGACGGTGGCCTTCTTGTGCTGATGAAGGTATTCGATCGGGTCTTCGACGGTGAGGATGTGGGAGTTCTTTCGATCGTTGAGGTACTGGATCATGGCGGCCAGGGTGGTTGATTTTCCGCTGCCGGTGGGACCGCTGACGATGAAGAGACCGCTGGGACGCTCGGCAAAGTCTTTGAGGATGTCGGGCAGCCGCAACTCCTCCAGCGTTGGAATTTGAAAGGGGATCAGCCGGATACAAGCCCCCACCGAGCCCCGCTGGCGATAGAGGTTGACCCTGAATCTGGAAAGCCCTTTGACGCTGTAGGAGGTGTCCAGCTCCTTGGTTTCCTCAAAGGCGCGAATCCGTTTGTCGTCCAGCATGGCGTAAGCCAGGCCTCGGGCTGTTTCTTCGCTCAGGGGCTCTCCTTCCTGAGGGGTGAGCTCACCATCGATGCGAAACAAGGGCGGCAAGCCGACCGTGAGGTGGACGTCGGAGGCCTTCCTGGCTACGGCGAGCCGCAGGAGCTCATCGATGGTTAACATGGGGGTTCAGTTGCGAAGGGGGTGGTTGCCTCGATAGATCTTTCCCCCATAGTTCGGGTTGGCCGACCCGGTGAAATTCTGATCCACCTCCACGGTGTTGTTGAGGTGGGCGCCAGAGGTTCTCGTGGCGGCGGCCAGAAAGGCCGTCGAGGTTTCACCGGAGGTGGAAAAGTTCCAGTTGGCGTTGGGGTTCGGGTTGGTGAGGTAGCCGTTGGCGTCGAGCAGGGCCAGTGTGGTGAAGGTATCATGATCCAGGCGGTAGATCCGCTCGGCCTGGAAGAGGGTGTTTAAGACTCCCTGGGCCTCTTGGACCTTGGCCTTCTCGATCGCCTTGGTAAAGTTTGGAAGGGCAATACCGGCGAGGATGGCGACAACGATGACAACCACCAACAGCTCGAGAAGGGTGAACCCCCCCCTTCTGACCATGGAGGGAACCTGCCGGTTAAAGGGTGCCGGTGGAATCGATGAATCGGGCCCCGGTTTTTACCACAATCCCCCGGACTTGGTGTCCCGTGTGGTTGTGCCCTCCAGGCGCAACGTTGCCCCCCTGGGTTTTGAGGGTTACCGCGTCCCTGAGGTTGCTGCTGCTGATGGCATCCACCGTGGCGCCATCGGTCCCCGCGGTAAAGGTGGGGATCGCCCAATCGCGCATCTGGGGGATGGTAACCACGAGGTCATTCTCGTTGGTGGTGAAGATGTTCTTCTCCTGGAAGTAAACCAACTCGGCCGACATCAAAGAGGCCAGGACATTTTTTGCCTCGACCTCGCGGGCCCGATCGGTCGCCTTGCCAAATTGGGGCAGGGCAATGGAGGCCAGGATCCCTACGATGATCACCACGACGAGCAACTCTAGGAGCGTAAAGCCCTTCGGCCGGTTTTCCATAGGAGTCGTTGGCGAAGGTTAAGGGGCGCCGCCCGTTTTGCTGATGGTTCCAGCTCTGTTGATGTCTATCGTGTAGGCCGCCGAGAAGGGCGGAGTCTTACCCCCCGTGATCTTTCGGGTGGCCCGGGCGGTAAAATCTGCTGCACTGGCCGATGGGATGCTGTACGTGAAGAAATGCTCACTCGAGGCATCGGCAGGGACATCGACCGCCAGAGTCGATGCAGTCGTGGTAAAGGTTGCGTTCTCCTGATAGTAGATCAACTCAGCGGTCCGAATGGCACCCAGGATGTTCATGGCCTCAGATTGCCTGGCCTTCTCCGTGGCCTTTCCGAACTGCGGCAGGGCAATGGCCGCCAAGATGCCCACGATGATCACCACGACCAAAAGCTCCAACAGCGTGAAACCTTGATTCCACTTGCGCTCCATGGGTTACCTCCTTTTTTGGTGTTGGTTTAGCATATCAAGTCAACCCGTTAAAATCAATACTCCAGTCTGACCCATCTGACTCACCTTCCAAAGGTTTGTGAGATTTGGAAGATGGGCAGGTACATCGCCACGACCAGAGTCCCGATCACCACTGCCATTCCCACCAGCATGACCGGCTCCAACAGGGCGGTCATCCGATCCACGGTCGTGGCCACCTGCTCTTCGTAATACTTGGAGACCTCCTCCAGCATGGTGGAGAGCTTTCCGGTCTGCTCACCCACGGCAATCATTTGGGAGACCATTGCCGGAAAGATGTCGGTCTGCGAAAGGGGTTCGGCCAAGGGGCGGCCTTCTCGGATGCCTGTGCGCATGTGCTCTAAGACCGAGGCCACCACCCTGTTGGGGCAGGTGGCGATGACAATCTCCATGGCGTGAAGAATGGGAACCCCTGCCTTGAGAAGGGTGCCCAAATTGGAAGCGAATTGTTCAGCGGCCACCGCTTGAAACAGGGGCCCAAAGATGGGGAGCTTGAGTTTCACCAGGTCGTACTGCCAGCGCCCTGCCGGCGTTTTGCCATACCTGGAGAAGAGGAGGTAACCACCTACCGCGATGGCGATGAAGAGAAACAGGTATTTTCGCATGAAGTTAGAGAGGGAAAGGATGGCCAGCGTCAAGGCAGGCAGCTGTGCCCCAAAGCTGGTAAAGAGGGTGCCGAAGGTCGGGATGATCTTGAGGGTAAAGACGAGGATCGCCCCCACCGCCACGGCCAGGAGGATCGCTGGATAGATCAGGGCCGAGATGACCCTTCGTTGGATGGAGCCCGATTTCTCAAGGAACTGGGCGATCTGTTCGAGCGACCGTGTCAGCTGTCCGGAGGCCTCCCCCATTTCGATCAGACTGATCCAGAAGGGGGAGAAGACCGTGGGGTGCTTGGCCATGGCATCCCGGAAGGTGGAGCCGCCGCGGATGTCCCGGCCGATCTCGCCGATCACCGTGTAGAGCTTACGGGAGCGGATCTGATCTCCCAC
>CAYJSX010000032.1:0-1949 GCA_964372575.1 uncultured Planctomycetia bacterium | reverse complement strand
TCTCCCACCGTCTCCACCGCTTTAAGAAGCGGAAGCCCTGCCTCTGACATGGCCGAGAGGGAACGGGCAAAGACGACCAGATCCGAGGCCTTGACGCCGGTGTGGTAGGCCCTGCGCCGGCCCAGGGTGATGGGCTGCGCCTTCTTTTCCCCAACCGAGACCACCACCAGGTCTCTGCCCTGAAGGATCGAAACGGCCTCGTCAGGGTTGTTGGCCTCAATCGTTCCCTTCTCTGTCCGACCCAGTCTCGTCCTAGCGATATAGCTGTATTGCGCCATGGCCTTAGCCCGCCAGCTCTCCAACGGTGGCCGAGAAGACCTCCTCCAGGGAACTTAAGCCCGCGGCAGCCTTCTCAAGGCCGCTTTCAAAGAGGGTTTTCATGCCTTGGGCTTGTGCCAGTTTCTTAATCTCCTCGGCCGCCGTGCCCTTCGAGATCAATTCCCGCAATCGGTCGTTCACCCTTAGGACCTCGTAGATCCCCAACCGGCCGCGATAGCCGGAATTTCGGCAGGCCGGGCAGCCCTTGGGCTTGAAGTATTTTCCCGCTGGAAGCTTGGTTTTTTCCTTAAGACCTGCGGGGGGCTCGTAGGACTCCCTGCACTCGGGGCAAAGCTTCCGGATGAGCCGTTGGGCAACAATGAGGACCAAGGAAGGGGCCAGCAGGAACGGTTCAACCCCCAGGTCGATCAGCCGGGTGACCGCCGAAGAGGCGTCGTTGGTATGAAGGGTGGAGAGGACCAGGTGACCGGTGAGCGCGGCCTGGACGCAGATCCCGGCTGTTTCCAGGTCACGGACCTCTCCCACCATCATGACGTCCGGATCCTGGCGCAGGAAGGCGCGCAGCCCCGCGGCGAAGGTCAAACCGATCTGGGGCTTGGCCTGGACCTGATTGATCCCTTCCACCTTGTATTCCACCGGGTCTTCAATGGTGACGATGTTCCGGGTAGGGCTTTTGATCCGGTTGACGGCGGCATAGAGGGTGGTCGATTTTCCGCTGCCGGTGGGCCCGGTGATGAAGATCAGCCCGTACGGGGAGGTGATGCCCCGCTCCAGATCCTCCAGGGCTTGACCTGACATGCCCAACTGCTTGAAGTCGAAGACCAGGTTGCCCTTGTCCAGGAGGCGGATCACCACCTTCTCCCCGTAGACGACCGGGATGGTAGAGACGCGAAGATCCACTACCCTCTCCCCCAGTCGGACGGTGAAGCCGCCGTCCTGCGGAAGCCGCTTCTCCGCGATATCCATCTTGGCCAAGATCTTGATCCGGGAGATAATGGCCAGCATCAGGTGGGCCGCCGGCGGCTCGACCGTCTGGAGGGCCCCGTCAATTCTGAAGCGGATGGAGATCCGACTTGGATAAGGCTCGATGTGAATGTCGCTGGCCCGGGAGTTCACCGCCTCGGTCAAGAAGAGGTCCACCAGACGTACCACCTGAGTCTCGCCGGCCTTGGCCGTGAGGTCCTCGACCGTCTGGCCTTCCCTTTCTTCCGTCACGATCTCTTCAACGGCCTCCAAGGCGGTGGTTCCCCCTGCAGGCGTCTGACCGTATGTGCTGGCCACCGCTTCTTTGAGGAGGTCCCGCTTTCCATAGGCGGCCTCGATCGCCTGGATCAAATCGGATTTGGTGGCGATGACGACAGAGATGGGACATCCTGCCATCTTCTTCAGGTTGTCCAAGAGGATCAGATCCAGGGGGTCCACCAGGGCCACCGTCAGGGCCCCTGAGGCCTTTGATAAAGGCAACACGGTTTGTTTGCGCACAAACTCCTCAGGCAGGAGCCTCTTGAGCGCAGGGTCGGCGAGGGTGAGTTCTCCCTTCTCGAGCGTTTGAAAGGGCAGTCCCAGCTGCCTACCGAGCGACTCCGCCAGCTGAACCTCGGTGACGTAGCGAAGACTCACCAGCGCCTCACCGAGCCTTTCCCGGCTTGTCTTTTGGCGGTTGATGGCCT
>CAYJSX010000031.1:8625-10708 GCA_964372575.1 uncultured Planctomycetia bacterium | reverse complement strand
TTTCGTGCTTCGATCCTTCGACCTGGCTCAGGATCAGCACGAACGGTTTTGCATGAGACGTGCAGTAAGCTTAATTCTTACCACGGCACTTCCTTACCATCCCATAAGTTCTTTCACGCGTTGCTCGATCTTTTCCGAAGACATCAGCTCCTCGCCGATCAAGACGGCGTGGGCGCCCAGCCGCTCGATCCACTCCACGTCGGCCCGGGAGTGGATCCCGCTTTCGCTGACCACCGTCCGGTCCTTGGGGACAAGGCCGATCAGGCGCCGGGTTGTCGCCAGATCCACCTCGAAGGTGTCCAGATTTCGGTTGTTGATCCCCATAACCCGCGCCCCGGCCTCGAGTGCATCGCCCATTTCCCGCTCGGTGTGCGTCTCGACCAGGGCCGACATCCCCAGCTCCCCGGAGAATCGAATCAGCCGCGTCAAAAGCTCCCCTTGAAGGATCGCGGCGATCAGGAGCACGGCGTCGGCCCCGGCCGCTGCCGCTTCCACCACCTGATACTCCTCCAGGGTGAAATCCTTCCTCAAGACCGGCAGGGAAACCTTCTCTTTGACCTGGGTCAGATCCTTCAGGCTCCCCTGGAAAAACTTGGCATCGGTCAAAACCGAGATGGCCTGGGCGCCGGCCAGCGCATAGGTCGAGGCAACCTCTGCGGCAACTGCACCGGGCCGGATGGGCCCAACCGAGGGAGAGGCCCTTTTGACCTCGGCGATCAAGCTTAAGTTTCCTTCCCGGTGAATCGCCTTCCGGAAATCTCGAACCGGCGGCCTCCCCTTCAGGGCCCGCTCAAGCTGGGAGATCGGCCTGGCCTTTTTCGCCTCGGCCACCTCCTGCCGCTTGTGCGCCACAATCTCTCCCAGCCGAGTTTTCAACAATTGGGGTCAGACCCCACCTGTGGATAACTTTCGTACTTCTTCTAAGAGCGCCTTCGCCTTCCCTTGGTCCAGGGCGCGGGAGGCCAAGGAAAGACCCTGCGGAATATCGCCGGCAGCGCCGGCCACGTAGAGGGCCGCGGCGGCGTTGAGAAGGACCGCGTCCCGAACCGGACCGGATTCTCCATTCAAAACCGCCTCGGCCCTCTTCGCGTTCTCTTCGGGCTGGCCGCCCCGAAGCGCCTGAAGAGAAGCCCGTGGAACTCCAAAGGCCTGGGGGTCGAGTGAATAATGGGCCAGGCGCTCAGGATCCACCTTGCGGTTGAACTCAGTCACCTCGGTGGGTCCGGTGGTGGAAAGCTCATCCTGGCCATCGGCGCCGTGCACCACCAGAAACCGATCGGCCCCCAGTGCCATCAGCGCCTGCGCGTATAGCTGAAGCTTCCGGCCGTCGGCCACACCAACCACCTGCCGCTTCACCCCGGCCGGGTTGGTGAGGGGCCCCAGAAGATTAAAGATGGTCGGCACACCCAGTTCCTTGCGGATCGGGGCCACCGCCTTCATGGCGGGATGAAACCGAGGGGCAAAGAGGAAGCCGAAGCCGGTGGTCTCGAGGCAGCGCCCCACCACGGCTGGCTCCACATCGACCGCCACGCCCAGTACCTCAAGCAGATCGGCCGATCCGCAGGCCGAGGTGATGGAGCGGTTGCCGTGCTTGGCCACCGGGACCCCGCAGGCCGCCACCACCAGGGCCGCCAGGGTGGAGATGTTGACCGTCTTTAAACCGTCCCCGCCGGTGCCGCAGGTGTCGATGAGCCCCTCCCGTTTAATCGTCAGAGGGACCGCGTGCTGGCGCATCGCCCGCGCGGCTCCAACCACCTCGGAGAGGGCTTCTCCCTTGGCCGCCAGCGCCAGGAGAAAGGCCTTGATCTCCTCGGCCGCGGCCCGGGCCTCCATGAGTGCCGAGATCGCCTGCTCGGCCTCGGGCTCGGTGAGACTCTGCCCGGATTGAACCTTGGCCAGGAGGGCAGAAAGGGATGTCATGATGACGGATCCCTCTAGAGCTTGAGGAAGTTCTTCAAGAGC
Source organism: uncultured Planctomycetia bacterium (assembly GCA_964372575.1). GTDB lineage: Bacteria > Omnitrophota > Gorgyraeia > 1-14-0-20-64-10 > 1-14-0-20-64-10 > JACOVG01. The sequence goes on along the minus strand of CAYJSX010000031.1, from coordinate 8,746 downwards.
TGCTTACCGGCCTGGGTCAAGATCGACTCCGGGTGGAACTGGACGCCGAAGACCGGGAACCGCTTGTGGGCCAGTCCCATGATCTCCTCGCCCACCGAGAGCATATGGTCGAGCCGTCCGC
>CAYJSX010000031.1:6300-8615 GCA_964372575.1 uncultured Planctomycetia bacterium | reverse complement strand
TGGGCGGTGATCTGCAAAATGTCGGGAAGCCCTTCCCGCTTGACAATCAGAGAATGGTAGCGGGTCGCCTCGAAGGGATTGGGCAGGTCCTTAAAAACTCCGGTCCCCTCGTGGTAGATCAAGCTCGTCTTGCCGTGCATGAGTCGGTAGTTGCGCTCTACCTTCCCCCCAAAAACCGCCCCGATGCACTGATGGCCGAGACACACCCCCAGGATCGGAATCTTGGGGCCCAGCTCACGGATCACCTCGTTCGAGATGCCAGCATCCTTGGGGGACCCCGGACCCGGTGAGATTACGATCCGGTGGGGCTTCAAGCGCTTGACCTGGTTCAGGGTCAGCTTGTCGTTTCGGTAGACGATGAGCTCCTGTCCCAACTCTCCCAGGTACTGCACGAGGTTGTAGGTGAAGGAGTCGTAGTTATCGATCATCAGGATCCGCTGTTTCATCGCGCCTTCTCCTCAGCCAGGCGGATCGCCTCGAGCATGCCGGTCGCCTTGCTGCGGGTCTCCTGGTACTCCCGCTGAGGTTTCGAGTCGGCCACGATCCCTGCCCCGGCCTGGACGTAGGCGGTTTGGCCCTTGACGAGGATCGTTCGAATCGTGATGCAGGTGTCGAGGTTGCCTGAGAAGCTCAGGTAGCCCACCGCCCCGGCGTAGGGCCCGCGGCGGGTCGGCTCAAGCTCCTCGATGATCTGCATCGCCCGCACCTTGGGTGCTCCAGTCACCGTGCCGGCCGGGAAGGCGGCCCTGAGGCAATCCAGGCCATCCGCCGTTTTTGTCTTCTTCCCCACCACATCAGAAACGAGGTGCATCACGTGGGAGTAGCGCTCAATCTCCATAAAGGAGTTCACCTTCACCGATCCATAGGCGCAAACCCTGCCTAGGTCGTTTCTGCCCAAGTCCACCAGCATGAGATGTTCGGCCCGCTCCTTGGGATCGGCCTTCAGCTCCTCTTCAAGCCGCTCGTCTTCTTTCTCACTCTTGCCGCGCCGCCGGGTGCCAGCGATGGGCCGCGTCCGGACCACTGAGCCCTCGCAGTGAACCAGGATCTCCGGCGAGGAGCCAATCAGGGTGAACTCCCCTAAGTTCAAGTAGAACATATAAGGGGAAGGGTTGAGCGACCTTAAATGGCGATAGATCGAAAAGGGATGGGCCTGAACCTTAACCGCGAAGCGCTGGGAAAGAACCCCCTGGATGATTTCCCCCTGGGAGATTGCCCGCTTGGCGCGGCGTACCATCGTCAGGAACCGGGAGCGCGTGACGTTGGAACGAATCTGGAAAACCCTTTCCTTGGCCCTCCTTCTCCCCTTGCGGGAGAGGGAACGGGTGAGGGGTTTGGGCAGCGGCCCCTTAAGCTGCTCCACAACCCTGTCGATTCGGGAAGCGGCCTGCCGATAAGCCCGTTCAAGGGCTTGGGGGCCCTTGGCTCCGGTGAGATCCACGTAGGCCAACACCTTGAGCCGATGTTCCACATGGTCAAAGATCACCACCAGGTCGGAAAAGAGAAAAAAGGCCTCCGGAAGCTGGAGGTCGTCCTTGGCCTTCGCGGGGATCGGCTCAAAGAAGCGGACCAGGTCGTAGCCGACATACCCCACAAAGCCGCCCGCGAATCTGGGAAGGCCGTCCAGCACTACCGTCCGGTAAGGGGTAAGGAGCTTCTTGAGCTCCGCGAGGGGGTCCCCGCTTGTCTTAAAGTGAGTGATCTTTCCATCCTTGACCAGGGTGATCTCCCTGGCCTTGCTTCGGAAGATCATTCTTGGGGCCGAGCCCAAGAAGGAATAGCGGGCCAACTGCTCCCCCCCTTCCACGGACTCCAGCAGATAAGCCGGCCCGGCCCTTTCGATCTTCAGATACGCCGAAAGAGGCGTCTCGAAGTCTGCCAGGATCTCCCTGTAGATCGGGATCCAGTTCCCTTTAGAAGAAAGGGCCCGTACCTGGCCAACGGTTAACGAATAAGGATTTCTCATGGCCAGGCCCAGGGGGACCACACGCTATCGGGCGGCGCGGTAAACCGCCTGAGGATCAAAGACCTTCTTTCCGGACAGGAGCAGACGCCCCTTCTTAAGGTCCAGGCGCCTGAAGAAGCAGCTTCGAAAGCCGGTGTGGCAGGCCCCACCCTTCTGAGAGGCCAGCACCAAGAGGGCATCCCCATCACAATCGAGCCGCAGGGCCTTAAGCCGCTGGAGGTGACCGGAGGTTTCCCCCTTGAGCCAGAGCTTCCTCCGGGATCTGGAATAAAAGTGAACCTTGCCGGTCTCCAAGGTCTTCTCAAGGGCCTGGCGGTTCATGTAGGCTATCATCAGGACCTCGCCGGAG
>CAYJSX010000031.1:0-6290 GCA_964372575.1 uncultured Planctomycetia bacterium | reverse complement strand
CGGAGGCGGCATCCTGAACAATCGCCGGGACCAGGCCCTGGCCGTCGAACTTGACCTCTCTTAACCACTTGGGACTTTTCATGGGTCACTTGTTGATCCCCGCTTTCGCGGGGATGACCTTGCTCTAAAGACGAACCGGAACCCCCTGTCTCTTCAAGTACCGCTTGGCCTCAGGGATAGTGTATCGGCGGTAATGAAAGATCGAGGCGGCCAGCACCGCGTCGGCCCTGCCGGCGGTCAAGGCCTCGTAGAGGTGCCTGAGGTTGCCTGCCCCGCCAGAGGCGATCACCGGAATATCGACCGCGCAGGCGAGGGCTCGGGTGAGCGCCAGATCGTAGCCGGCCTGGGTTCCATCACAATCCATCGAGGTCAAAAGGATCTCTCCTGCCCCGCGGTCGGCCGCCTCCTTGGCCCATCGGAGGGCGTCCCGACCGGTGGGGGTCCGGCCGCCGTGGCTGTAAACCTCCCATTGAAAAAGCGGTGGAGGGTGTAGGGTGTAGGGTGAACTTTCTCGACCCTTCACCTTCGACCTTTCACCCTTCACCCGCCTTTTCGCGTCGATCGCCACCACCACGCATTGGCTGCCAAAACGCCGGGCGGCCTGGGTGATGAGCTTGGGGTTCTTGAGGGCGGCGGTGTTGATCGAGATCTTGTCGCAGCCCTGACTCAAAAGCTGGCGGATTTCTTCCAGGGATCCGATGCCCCCGCCCACCGTAAAAGGGATGAAGAGCACCTTCGCCACCTCCCGGGCGAGCCGAACCCGGGTCCGCCTGGCCTGAGCGCTGGCGGTGATGTCTAGAAAGACAAGCTCATCCGCTCCTTCCTTCTCGTAGCGGCGGGCCTCGGAAACAGGATCACCCGCGTCCTTTAAGGAGAGGAAACGGACCCCTTTGACGACTCGGCCGTCCTTGACGTCGAGACAGGGGATGATCCTTTTGGCGAACATCGCTCGATTGCCTGTTTTAAATCGATCTTGCCCTCGTAGAGGGCCCGACCCACCACCACTCCAGTCAATCCCAGGGGCACAAGCTCCTTGAGCTTCAAGAGATCCTCCAGACTGCTGATCCCGCCGGAGGCCAGGCACTCGGTTTTCCCTCCGGCGATCTGGAGAACCTCTTTTAAGCCGTCCACCGCCGGGCCGGCCAAGGTTCCGTCCCGGGAGGTATCGGTGTAAAGGAGGGTCTTCACCCCCTGTCCCACGAGGCGCTTGATCAGGGCCTGCGGCTTCATCCACTCCTTGCGGATCCAGCCTTCGATCGCTACCCTTCCCTCCCGCACGTCCACCGCTACCGCGATCTTTTCCGCGTGGGCCTTAACCACCTTGGTTACAAAAAGTTCGTCCAGACAGGCCTTGGTTCCCAAGATCACCCGGGCCACTCCCGCCTCCAGGTAGCAGCCGATGGCGGCGGTAGTCCGGATGCCCCCGCCGGTCTGGATCGGGGTCTTGACACTCTTGGCGAGCTTGGCCACCACCTCGAGGTGGTGCGGCGTGCCGGTGAGGGCCCCATCCAGGTCGACCACATGCAGCCACTTCGCCCCCAGCGATTCGAAGCGGCGGGCCACCGCCACCGGATCCTGGTCGTAGACCAGCTCCTCAGAGAAATCTCCCCGCACCAAACGGACCACCCTTCCTCCCTTTAAGTCAATGGCAGGTATGATCAGCATAAGGATACCTCGCTTAAGAAGTTGCTGAGAATCTTCAAGCCCCACCTCTGGCTCTTCTCAGGATGAAACTGTGTAGCCCAAAGCCGCAGGCCGTTACCCACAACCGATGGAAACGACAAACCATACTTCGTCTTGGCGATGACGACCTCCTTTTCTTCGGGATCTGCGTAGTAGCTGTGGACAAAATACATGAAAGCCCCCTCCGGAATCCCCCGCAACAGACCACTCTTCACTCTTAACTCTTCACTCTTCACTGCCTCTATTTGGTTCCATCCCATGTGGGGAACCTTGAGCCCCCGTTGAGGGGGCAGCCGGCGGACTCGGCCAGTCAGCACGCCAAGCCCTCGAACCCCTGGAGACTCGTCGCTGGCCTCGAACAAAAGCTGAAGCCCCAGGCACAGCCCCAGGAACGGCTTTCCGCTTTGGAGGGCCTCCAACAGCGGCTCGATGAGCTTTCGGCGGCGGAGCTCCTCCATCGCCTCACCAAAGGCCCCCACCCCTGGAAAGACCACCGCCCGGGCCCTGGCGATGTCGCTCGGCTTGGCCGTCACCTTGGGCCGACCCCCCAAATACCTCAGGGCCTTGGCCACCGAGCTGAGATTCCCCATCCCGTAATCCACGACCGCAATCATCAAACCCTCTAGGTGCCAGGCACCTCCTGTTGAGTTATAAACAGTTGGTGCCTGGCACCAACTGTTTATAACTTGCCTTTGGTGGAGGGGACACCCTTCACCCGGGGATCCCGCTCCACCGCCTGCCGGAGGGCCCGGCCCAGGGCCTTGAAGACCGCCTCCAGGGTGTGGTGAACATCCAGGCCCGCCTTTAACAAATCCACGTGGACCGTCACCTGGGCCTCTTGAACAAAGCTCTCCAGAAAATGTTTGGCATCGTTGACCCCGTAAGGCGAGGAGGGCCGCCGCTGGGGGAACCTGGCCGTTCTCAGGAGTGTCCCCAAATGGAGCGTCCCCCGGCCGGAGAGGTCGGCGACGGCGCGAACCCTCGCCAAGGCCTCGTCCATCGGCACAAAGGCAGAACCCATCCGGCGGATCCCCCTCTTGTCTGCCAGGGCCTTCCGAAAGGCCTCCCCCAGGGCGAGCCCCAAGTCTTCGTTCGTGTGGTGAAGATCCACCTCCAGATCGCCCCGGGCCTTGAGCGTCAAGTCGAAGAGGCCATGCTTGGCAAAGAGCTCCAGCATATGATCGAGGAAGCGGATGCCGGTGCTGACCGAGGCGCGGCCGGTTCCATCCAGGTTGAGCTTGCCCCGAATGGTCACCTCGCGGGTCTTTCGCTCGATTCTCGCCAGTCGCTTACGCATCTTGGGCCTCTTTGTCCAGGCGCGCCTCCACCGATTCCCAGTGTTTGGTGAGCCCCTCGATCTTGGCCAGTTGCTCGATCGTGCCGCGGGCGTTCTCCAGCGCCTTCTTGGAATAGCTGATTACGTGAGAAACCTTATAGAAGTCGCAAACCCCAAGCCCCGAGAAGAAGCGGGCCGTCCCGCCGGTGGGCAACACGTGGCTGGGGCCCGCCGCGTAATCTCCTACTGACGCCGGCGAGTAAGGCCCGATGAAGATGGCACCGGCATTTCGGATCTTGCGCAGGAGGTTCTTGGGGCTTCGGACATGGAGCTCCAGGTGCTCCGGGGCCAGCCCATTGGCCGCCTCGGCGGCCTCGTTCAAGTTCTTCACCAAAACGATGTAGCCGCGCGTGACAGACTTCTGGATCGTCTTGGCCAGGGCCTTGGAGGTGGTGATCAAGACCGCCAGGCCGTTGGCGTGCTCGTTCTCCGCCTCCAGGTCCTTGGCCACAAACTCCGGATTGGCGTGGTGGTTGGCGATCACCGCGATCTCGGTGGGGCCGGCCGTCATGTCCACATCGACAAAGCCGAAGACCTGCCGTTTGGCCTCGGTCACATAGGGGTTCCCAGGGCCTGAGACCTTATCCACCTTGGGGATCGTCCGGGTGCCAAAGGCCATCGCCGCGATCGCCTGGGCCCCGCCCACCTTGTAGACCGCCCTCACCTTGAGCAGCGACGCCACCACCAGGATGTGCGGGTCCACCGATCCGTCCGGCTTGGGCGGGGTGGTCAGGATGATCTCCGCCACGCCTGCCATCCGTGCCGGCACCACCGTCATGTAGACGGTTGAGATAAGCGGTGCTGTTCCGGAGGGGATGTAAACCCCAACGCGCGCCAGCGGCACCGGATGCTCTCCAAGGACCACTCCGTCTTCGGTCCGGATCCGCCATGGCCTCTTCACCGACCGCCGGTAAAAGCGCTCCACATTCTCGATCACCTGTTTAAGGGAGGCCACGAATTCCGGCTTGATGTTCTGGAAGGCGGCCGAAACCTCCGCCTCGGTCACCTTGAGCTGCCTGGGCGTGAGCCGGACCCGGTCAAACCGCCGGGTAAAGCGGATCAGGGCGGCATCCCCCTCTTCCCGGACCGCCGCCAGGATCTTGGCCACCTTCTCCTCGAGCCGGGCCCGCCGCTGAAATCCGCGCTGGAGGAGCCGCTGCCACTGCCTGCTTCGAACCGTGATGACGCGCATCAGCCCTTCAAGCGCTCCAAAAGATAACCTTTCAGCCGTGGAACGACCTCTGAGAAGGAAACCGCATCCAAGATCCGGCCCTGGGCCAACTCATCCCGGCCTCCGCCGGAACCGCCGGCTAAGTCTGTGGCAACCTTAAGGAGTTCCTTCGCCGATACCCCTTGGGCCCTGGCGGAGGAAGCGGCTGCCGCGACGCAAAATCCCTGGGCGTCCGATAGGAAGATCACCGCCTGCGCGTTGGAGTTTCGGATCGCGTCGGAAAAGGTGCGCAGGCCCGCGTGGTCAAGCCGATCGTCCAATCGGGCGGCAAAGAGGGTGACGGCTCCCACCTTTTCTCCGGTGAGCTTCCGGGCCTCTTCCTGGGCCTTGCCCTTGGCCAATTTCTGCAGTTCCTCTGCCAGCCCCTTGGAGCGCTGCTCCATCCTGTCGATCGCCTCCGGGATCTGAGCAGGGGGAGACTTCAGGCGCTGGGACAGTCCTTCCAGGATCGCCGATTGGCTCTTCAAATGCGAGAAGGCCTCCCTGCCGGTCAAGGCCTCGATCCGGCGCACGCCGGCAGCCACCGAGCCCTCCTCCAGAATGGTGAGGAGGCCCACCTCGCCGCTTACGGCCAGGTGGGTTCCGCCGCAGAGCTCCTTGGAGACCTCGCCAATGGCGACCACCCGGACGTTGGCGGCATACTTCTCTCCGAAGAGGGCCAGGGCGCCAGCCGCCTTGGCCTTATCCAGGGGCATTTCGGCGACCGACACGGCCAACTGAGACTCCACCCACTGGTTCGCCACATCCTCCACCGACCGACGCTGGTCAGCCGTGAGGGCCCGGCCGTGAGAGAAGTCCAGCCGCAGGCTGGAGTCGGCCACCCGGGAACCGGCCTGCAGGGCATGATCTCCCAACACCCGGCGCAGCGCCGCATGCAGAAGATGGGTGGCGGTGTGGTTGCGGGCGATCCTTCGCCTTCTCTCCCCATGGACCGAGGCGGTCACCAGATCTCCCACCCGGATCCTGCCCGCGAGGAGCTTTGATGGATGAAACAGGACGTTTCCAACCCACTGGGTGTCGGTAACTTCCAGTTCTCCCTCTGGGCCTGCAAGGGTACCGGTATCCCCCACCTGGCCGCCTGCCTCCCCGTAAAAAGGGGAACGGTCGAGCAACACCCCCACTTCGGCCGGCCCCTTCACCTCCTGGACCAGGCGCTGGCCCTGGATCAACCCCAAGACCTTTGCGGTGGCGGTCAAAGAGGCATATCCCACAAACGGAGTCGAAGAGGCCACCTGAACCGTCAACTGGGCCACGAGATTTCTGGTGAAAATATCTCCTCCAAACTTGCTGCTTAGCCGAGAGGCGGCCTGCAGAGACTCCAGCGCCTTCGTAAAGGCCTCTAGGGTTGGAGCAGTCTTCTTCTCCTTTTGGAAAACCTCTTTGATCTCTTCGTACGAAATCCCATGGGTGTCGTAAAACCAAGCCGCTCGTTCAGCCGGAAAACCGCCGGCACAGCCCTGGACCTCCTCTCGAAGAAGGGGAATCTTCTCCTTCAAGGTTTTGGCAAACCGCTCCTCCTCTTCCTGTATCCCTTTGGCCACCGATTCCCTGCGGCTGACCAACTCGGGATAGGGCTCGCCCAGGATCTGAACCGCCGAGGGGACCAGCCGATGCAGGAAGGGCCGCTCAAACCCGATCCCCCGGCCGGCCCGGGCCGCCTTGCGCAGGAGCATCCGGACCACATAGCCCCTGCCCTCGTTCGAGGGAACCACCCCCTCGGCCAGCAGGAAGGTGAGCGCCCTGACGTGATCGGCGATGGCGTAGACCGAGGCCCGCTGGTCCTTCTTCAAGACCTCGGGCGCCTCCTTACGCAACAGATGAACGATCGTCTCGATGATCGACTCAAAGAGATCGGTCTCAAAGACGCTCATCTTGTTCTGCATCACGGCGCTCAGCCGCTCCAGGCCCATTCCGGTGTCGATGCCCTTGGCCGGCAGCGGCACGAGTCTTCCCCCTCCCTGCCGGTCAAACTCGGTGAAGACCAGGTTCCACACCTCCACAACGCGTCCGCAGGGGCAGCCCGGTGCGCAAGCGTCCGGA
>CAYJSX010000030.1:0-10714 GCA_964372575.1 uncultured Planctomycetia bacterium | reverse complement strand
TCCTCACCCTTCGACAGGCTCAGGGTGAACGGGGCGGTTTGCATGACTCGTGCAGCCATAAGCTTTAAGCGGTAAGCATTAAGCTGACCTCTTAATCCTTACGACGTAGGAGATCCTGATAGCAGGCGCTTAAGGTCTTCCAGACCGCCTCAGGGTCTTCGGCCCGCAACTTGATGTAGGCCGCTCCCCGATAGCTCCAGGCGGCGAAATTTCGGATCCCTTGGGCGTAGCCCTCCTCTAGGGCTTGCCGGATCTTCCCTTCTTCCCCTTTGGGAATGTTGAAGTTAAGGATCCAAAGCTGCGGCTCTTTGCCGAACTGGCGGCATAGATTCGCGACACGCTGGGCAAAGGGCCGAATGTACCCCGCCACATCGGCCTCGTGCGGCCTCCAGTAAGGATCCGTCCCGAAGATGGAGACCGAGGGAATCGCTGCCACCTTGGACCAATCGTTCACCGTGGCGGAGTTCTCGAAGGGAAGCAGGCAGACCGCTGACCGAAGCCCTTCCCTTAGGGTGGCATCGCACAGGAAGCGGGTGAACTCCACCAGGGAATCTTCTTTAAAGGCCAGAACCTCTGGCGTTTGAAGCTCTGGCATCGGTTTCCCGTGCCTTGCCTCAAACAGCTTGGCGCAGGCCTGACAGCAGCAGGCCCAGAGGAGGGAGCCCTCTCGTCCCTTGGCCTCTGGGTAAATCATGAAGTGGGGCTCATCCCAGAAGAGGACATCGGCCTTCAGCCGCTTGGCCGCCCCGATCCAGCGCAGGAGAAACTCCCGGAAGGCCGGCTGGTTCGGACAGGCGATCGGCAGCGACTCTCCCCGCGAGTTGAGTTGGCGCAAGCCCAACTCCTTGGCGATGAGACTGGAATAGGTCTCCCCGCCAAAGGCCTGGCCCACCCCCCAAGGGTCCAGCCAGACCGTAAGCCCCAGCGCGTGCGAGGCCTCCACGATCTCGGCCAAGGCCCCTTGGTAAAACTCCAGGTCCTCCTCGCTCATCGTGTGGACCACATAGTTGCAGCCGGCCCTGCGGATCTCTTCCAGGTCCTCCTTCACCCTCCAGGGAATCCGGTTCCCATAGTAGCTCACCCCAGTTTTCAACATTTGGTGCCAGGCACCACCTGTTGATAACTTTCTATGCTACAATTCTTAGTTGATATTAGACAAAAATTGTTGTAAATTAAATATAACATGCCTAGGCCCCCACGGATCCTCTTTGGAGGAGCTTACTACCACGTCTTTAACCGAGGCGTTGAGAAAAGGGCCATCGTGCTGGACGATCAGGACCGAAGAGTCTTCTTCCAGCTTCTGGCCGAGGTGGTGGGAAAGTTTGGAATCCGCCTTTTCTGCTACTGTCTTCTGGATAACCATTTTCATCTCTTCCTGCAAACCCTCTCTCCCAATCTCGATAAAGCCCTGCACAATCTGCAGGCGCCCTACGCAAGATATTTCAACGAAAGGTACGATAGGGTAGGAGTCCTGTTCCAAGGCCGCTATGGAAGCCGCTTGGTTGACGCTGAACGTTACGCCCTGGTCCTTGCTCGTTACATCCATCAAAATCCCGTCGAGGCCGGTGTCGTCGCATGGCCTGAAGATTACCCTTGGTCAAGCTATCCCTGCTATATCGGAAAACTCCCCAAATGGAGCTGGCTTGAAACCGAATGGCTCCTTCAACTCTTCCATCCCCTTCGCGAGAAAGCCGTGATATTCTTTCAAGCCTTCCACCAATTTAGACCCTCTGAAGCAGAGCTAACGCTCCTACAAAGCAAGAGGCCCCTCACCAAAAATCCAACGGGTGGGAGCTGCGCCCCTTAAGTTTTCAACATTTGGTGCCAGGCACCACCTGTGGAAAACTGTTGTACCGCGGATCACGGTTTCGGTGACCTGGAGCGATTCATCCCAGATCACGAAGTCGGCTTGCCTGCCGGTCGCCAGTTGACCGATGCGCTTTTCGAGACCAAGCGTCCTGGCCGGATGAAGGGTGGCCGCCGCGATCGCTTGTGGAAAGCTCAGCCCCATGAACTTCATGGCCCGCCGGACCATCTCATCCAAGAGGAGGGTCGTTCCAAAAAGCTGATCACCGGAGTCGGCATGGTGCCAGGCGGTTCCCTGTTTGGATTCGTAGGGTCGGTCGTCGTAGGCATAAGTCCCATCCGGTAAGCCGGCTGCCGGCAAGGCGTCGGTGATCAGCACGAGGGCCTCGGGGGACAAAACCTTTGCGGTCCAACTCAACACCTGCGGATGGACATGAACCCCATCGGCGATGATCTGGGTGGTTGCCCCTGAATCGGCAAGGACCGCTCCCAGCGCCCCGGGCTCCCTATGGTGGAAGCCGCGCATGGCGTTGTAGAGGTGGGTCACGTGGCGGATCCCTCGGGAGAAACCAACCCTCGCCTCTTCGAAGGAGGCCTCGGTATGACCCAGAGAGCTAACGGCCTGGTGATCAACCAAGATGGGCAGAAGGTCCAGAACGCCCGGCAACTCAGGGGCCAACGTCATCATCCGAAGGTTCCCCTTCGAGGCGGCCAAGAGCCCTTTTAAATCCTCTTGATCCACCGGCCAGATCCGGTCGTTTCGGATGAGGCCCCCGCGAGCAGGATTGACGTATGGCCCTTCCAGGTGAATCCCAAGAACTTGGGCTCCTTCCAGGCGTTCGCTGGCCAGTTCCGCAGTTACTTTCAGATGCCGGTTGGCACCTGGCCCTCGCTGGGCGACCGAGGTGGCCAGATAAGAAGTGGTGCCGTGTTGGGCTAAAGTTTCGCTGACGGCCACGATCGCTTCCCGCGTGCCGGCCATCAGGTCAAAGCCGCCTGCCCCGTGGATGTGGAGATCGATCAAGCCCGGCGTAATCCAGCCAGATGTGGAAGTCACGGGGTCTCGAGGATCACGCGGAGCTTCCTGAGAGGGCCCCACATAGGTAAGGATTTCGCCTTCCACACAGACGGCCCCTTGGGGGATGAGATTCTCTGGGGTGACCACCTGTCCCAGAAGCCAATGTTTTCGAGTGCCGCGCGACATTACATTAATAGAGAAGGATGGTTTAGACTGAAGTTATCAACATTTGGTGCCTGGCACCAAATGTTGAAAACTAGGGGCTGACGGACGGGGCGGCACCGGCGACCGGGGCGACCGCCGGGGCGGCCGGGGCGGCCGGGGCGGCGGCCGGCTCTTCTTCCTCGGTCCAGTCCAGGTAGCTTACGGTTTTAAGCAGGATGGCGCCAGAGGCCAGCATAACGACCCCGGCGATGGCGGCCTCCCGGAAGAAACCGATGGCGACCCACTGCAGACCCATCATGGCGGCGTAGACGGTGGCGATGCCGCTCAACCAGCAGATCACGTTGCTTGCCCGAAACTGCTGGGCCTTCAAGCCCGGCCAGCGGAGGCTGGCCTCCTTGGCGATCGGGCCCCACCATCCGGGCGGCCGAGCCCTCCGGTAAAAGGCGAGAAGAACCTCCTTGTCCACCGGTTTGGTGAGGAAGGTCACCACCAGCCAAAACACCGTGCAAAGGAGGATGGTCAGGACCACCTGAACCGGGTACCACTCACCGGTCCGGATCTTGGGCACGACCAGCAAGGCATTGGAGATGACGAAGCTGGCCACGAGGGCCCAGAGCTCTGACTTGGCGGAGATCCGCCACCAATACCAGCGCAAGAGCGGCACCAGGACCCCTCCGGCCATCATCGCCGAGAGGAAGAGCCAGGCCCGGTAAACAGAGTTGAGCTTCCAGGCGCCGTAAGCCCCCATCAGCACCACCAGCACCGACATGATCTTGGAGATCACCACGTAATGGTGCTCAGATCCCTTGCGCACCACAAAGCGTTTGTACAGGTCGTTGACCAGGTAGGAGGCCCCCCAGTTGATGTGGGTGGCCACGGTGGACATGAAGGCGGCCAGCATCGCCGCCACCACTAGCCCCCTGGCCCCCACCGGAAGGAACTTCACCATCATCTTGGGGTAGGCCATCTCCGGATCGGCCAGATCCGGCAGATAGATGAGACTCGCCAGCCCCACCACCACCCAGGGAACGGCCCGGATGGCGTAATTCCAGATGTTGTACCAAAGCAGGGCCCCCACCGCGTGCCGGCCGTTCTTGCAGGAGAAGAGGCGCTGGGCCAGGAAGCCGCTGCCGTCCGCCCCGCCCCACCAGTTGACAAAGATGAAGACCAGGAAGGTGAAGATGGCCAGATCCGAGCCCTGAAAATCCGGCAGGAAGGTGATGAGCTGATTCGGTTCGGCCACCGGCGAGCCCAGCGTGGGATTCCCATGCAGCGCCTGGGCCGCCGCCACCGATTTCTGGACCAGGGCGGCCGGCCCTCCCACATCCACCAGCACAATCCAGGCCAGCATCACCACTCCGATCATCGCCACGACGAACTGCATCAGGTCGGTGTAGGCCACCCCCCACATCCCGGAGAGGGTCGTGTAGAAGAGGGTCAGCCCCACCAGCGTCACGATGGCGGTGAGCTTGGGCCACCCGAAGACCTCGGTGCAGATCTTCTGCATCCCTAGGAACACCCAGGCCAGGATGATCGTGTTGGAGATCATGGAGCGAAAGCAGGCGTGGAACATCCTCAGGCCCACCGCAGTCTTTCCGCCGTAGCGCAGCTCCACGAGCTCCACGTCGGTCAAGATCTTGGAGCGCTGCCACAGCTGGGCGAAGAAGAAGGCGGCCATTGTGGTTCCGATGAGGCCGCTCCACCAGTACCAGTTCCCCTGAAAGCCCTGGGTCCGGACGATCCGGGCGATGGCGAGCGGGGTGTCGGCGGCGAAGGAGGTGGCGACCATCGAGGTGCCGGCCAAGAACCAGTTCAGCTTCCTGCCGGCCACAAAATATTCGCTTAAGTTTTGGGAGGCGCGCTGGGTGAAGAGGAGGCCGATCCAGAGGGAGATGATGCCGTACGCCGCGATGACCGCCCAATCGACGGGGACGAGGGCTATTCTATCCAACGGCGAGAAACCCTGGCCAAGGACACGGGGGCTATTCTAACCAACCGTCGAGCCCCGGGTCAAGCCCTCGATGATGTAGCGCTGGAAGCACAGGAAGACCACGATCACCGGCAAGGCGGTGATGGCCGAGCCGGCCATGAGGTGCACCCAGTCCACCCCGGTGATCGACTTGTAGAGGGCCAGCCCCACCGGCAGGGTGCGCATCTCGACCGTATTGGTCAAGAGAAAGGGGTAGAGGAAGGTGTTCCAAGCCCCCATAAAGGTATTGATCCCGACCACCGCCAGGGCCGGCTGGGACAGGGGCAGGATCACGCGGGTAAAGATGGCAAACTCCGAGGCCCCGTCGATCCGGGCCGCCTCCTCCACCGCCAAGGGCAGCTTGGAGATGTACTGCCGCATGAGGAAGATGTTGAAGGGGGCGACGAGGTTGGGCACGATGAGGGCTAAGTAGGTGTTGAGCCATCCGATGTGCTTCATCAGGATGAAGACCGGCACCATCAAGATCTGCGGCGGGATGGCAATCGAGCCCACGATCAGAAAAAAGGCAAGCTTCTTGAAGGGGAAATCCCGGCGGGCAAAGGCGTATCCCACCATGGCCGAGAAGAGGAGATTGCCCAGGGTCACCGCCAGGGCGATGGCGATCGAGTTCGCCGCGTAGCGGCCAAAGGGGCCGCTGACCAAAACATCCCAATAGTTGTTCCAGGTCCAGCGGCGCAAGATCAATCGAACCTCGTCCAGATGGATCGTTCCAGAGCCCTCATCGAAGGCAAGGATCAGCTCCTCGGCCTGGCGCTCCGGCAAGCCGGGGGAGAGGAGCTTCAGGGAAAAGGCCTCCAGCGGAATCTCGACCCTCTCCCAGTGGGTGGTGAGGCCCCCCCTTAAGAATTGCTGGATGTTCAGACTTGCCCTGCGCCCCTTGAGGTCGGCCAGCTCCACCATCAAGCTCTCGCCCCCCCTTTCCCCCCGGAGGCGCAGGGCCAGGTGGGAAAACTTCCGCATGTCCTGGGCCAGCCGGGTGGACCAGCGGGCCGGGCCGTCCGCCTTCGCGTAGCGGATGGTGAGGAAACGGTTCTGCCCGGCCACGGCGTCAGGCGGGTTAAAGGTCATCTCCGCGAGGGAACCCCCGTCCGCTTCAACCCCGATCGGGCCGCCGATCGAATTCAAGTTTCCCATCTCAAAGTCGGCCACCAGCACCTCGCCGGCCCGCTCAAAGAGGGTGCCGGTGGGCTTGACCGAGGTGTAGAACATCAGGGCCAGCGGCATCAACGTGGCCCCCAGCATGAGGGTCAAGACCACCACCGCCATCCCCACCACAAACCGCTCGCGCATCAGGCCGGTTCCTCCATCTTAAAGAGGCGCATCTGGACCCACGAGAAGACCATCGTCACGAGGAAGAGGAGGTACCCCACCGCCGCCGCCCGGCCCATGTCGAAGCGGTGAAAACCGGTCTCGTAGAGGTACCAGACCACCGTGGTGGTCGAGCCCAGAGGCCCCCCCTGAGTCATGGCGAAGATTTCGGGGAAGACCTGGAAGGCGTGGATCGTGTTGATCACCATGGCCAACAGCAGGATCGGCTTAAGCTGCGGCAGGGTGATGTGCCTGAACTTCTGCCACTCGTTGGCCCCATCCATGGAGGCGGCCTCGTAGAGCTCCGCCGGGATCGTCTGCAGCCCGGCCAGAAACAGCACCATGTAGTAGCCGAAGCTGGCCCACACGTTCATCATCATGATGGCCGGCAGCGCGAGCTCGGTGTTCAAAAGCCAACTGGGGCTGGGGGTGGGCAGGCCCAGCTTCCTTAAAAGGAGATTCACGAAGCCATCCGGGGCATACAGATAGGTGAAGATCGTGGCGGTCACAATGACCGAGGTGGCCACCGGCAGGAAGAGGCCCGACTGATAGAGCTGTTTGAAGGGGACCTTGGTGTTGATGAGGACCGCCGCGAAGAGGGCCAGCGCCATGGTGGGGGGGATCGTGCCAACGGCAAAGAAGACCGTGTGCCACAGGGCCGCCAGGAAGTCGGGGCTGCGCAGAACCTCCCAGAAGTTCCTCAGGCCCACAAAGGTGAATTCGGAACTCAGGAGGTTGTACCGCGAGAAGCTCAAGATCAGGGAATGTAACAGGGGAATGAGGCTGAAGCCCAAGAAGGTGATCACCCAGGGTGAGATAAAGAGGAGGCTGACCGCCAGCTGCCGATTCAAGATTCGCCCCGGGACAAGCCGAATCCGCCGGCGCTTGAAGGAGACCCACGCGGCCGCCCAGCCCAAGAAGGCCGCCGCGAAGAGCCCAAAAAGCACGGCGTCGCTGGCGCGCCCCTTGACCTCGGGGCTCTTTAAGATCTGGTTCACGGCGGCGGTGGCCTCTTCCAGGGCTTGGCGCGGGGGCCGGTCGCTTAAGATCACCTCCTCCACCGCCCGGGTGATCCACTCCTGCATCTCCACCCAGCGCGGATGGGCCGGAGGGGCGATGGCGAACCGGACCTGATCGAAGAAGAGCCTCTGCTCCGGGTGGGTCTTGTAATAGGGATGGTCGAAGGCCGACTTGGCCGTCGGGACGATGTTGCGCTGGGCCTCCACAATCGCCATCGCCTGCTCTTCCTCAATCAAGAAGAGGGCAAGCCTCAGGGCCTCCTCAGGATGCCGGGACGATTTCAGGACCGACAGGATCTCCCCGCCGGCAAAGGAGGCGGGCGTCCCCCGAAAGGTCCCGGGCCTGGGGCAGAGCCCCACCCCGAAATTCAAGGTGGGATTCATCCGGGGGATCAGGGAGAAGTTCCAAGAGCCTGAGATCTGAATGCCCAACCGGCCCTGGGCAAAGATCTGGTTCACCTGGGGCTGGCGCTCGACCAAGGCGTACGGCTTGAGGGATTGATAAAACTCCAGCGCCTCCACCACTGCCGGCTGATCCAACAGGCAGCGCTGCCACTGCGGATCCAAGACCTCTCCTCCGTTGCCCCAGGCAAAGGCCAGGAACTCCTGCCAGGGGGCGTAAGGTTCGCCCACATGGATCCCGATCCCGTAGATCTCCTCTCCCAGGGCATCCACCGCCTTGGCCGCCTCTAGCAGCTCTTTCCAGGTGGCGGGCGGCCGATCCGGATCCAGCTTGGCCCGAGCGAAAAGATCCCGGTTGTAGAAGAGGATCCGAGTCCCCGCCAGCCAGGGCACGCCATAGACCCGATCCTTGAAGGTGGCCGGCTCCCAGAGGAAGAACTGCTCTTTGATCGGGGCTGTCTGTTCGGTGAGGTCTCGGAGGACGCCGGAAGAGGCAAACTGGGGCACCCAGTCGGTCCCCAGCTCGCACAGGTCCGGGGCGTTTCCGGCGGCGATGGCGGTGATGATCTTGTCCAGCCCATAATCCCAGGCCAGCTGCTGGAACCGGACCTTGATGCCGGGGTTGCGCCGCTCGAACTTGTCCAGGAGACTGCTCATCAGCTCCTCGCCGACAGAAAGCTCCCAGAACTCGAGGGTCACCTCGGAAAAAGCAGCGGTAAGCGGTAAGCGGAAAGCGGAAAGAAAAAACAAAGCGAAGACCAAAAGGTGCCTGGCACCTTTTGGTGCCAGGCACCGATGGGTTGTTCCTGCACCGCCTCGCTTCACAATCCTCCAGTCTACCGGAAGCCGAAATGATTGACAAGGCTTCCTCGAAGAACGGATAATAAAACTTTAAATTTACTATGGCCCCGAGACTTTTGATTGCTTGCGATTTCGACGGGACGGTCACCCGGCAGGATACCCTGGCGACCATCCTGGATGCCTTCGGCTCTTCCTCCTGGCGCCGGCTCCAAGAAAGGGTCGTTTCCGGCGAGGTCTCCATCCGAGAGGGCCTGATGGCCGAGATGGGCTCGGTGCGCGCCTCCCAAGAGGAGCTGGTTGGCCTGCTCAGCCGCCGGGTCGAGGTGGAGCCCAGTTTCAGCGCCTTTCTTCAGGCAACCCGTCGGCAGGGGGTCCCCCTGGTTTGCCTGACCGGCGGGTTTGATCTGTGCGTGGAAGCGATCCTGCGCAAGGAGGGGCTCTGGCCCCTACCCTACCTGGCCAACCGATTGGTCCGGACGAACGGCGCCTGGCACGTGGAGTTTCCCTACGAGTCGCTGACCTGCACCGCCTGCGGCCATTGCAAGGCCGATCCGATCCGGGCCTGGAACGAGGAGGGCTACACGACGGTCTTCGTGGGAAACGGCGTTACCGACCGCTGCCCGGCCCGCGTAGCTTCCCTGACCTTCGCCAAGGATGAGCTGGCCCGCTGGTGCCAAGGCCAGGGGCTGCCCTGGGTGCCTTACGACAACTTCTCTGACGTCGAGCAAGAGCTTAGGAGGAGGAACTGGCTGTGAAAAAACCAGCGATCAGCGATAAGCGCTTAGCGATTAGCTATTCGCTCATCGCTGTCTTTTCGCTATTCGCTATTCGCTCTTCGCTGTCTTTTGCATCGGTCAAGCAGGAGGTTTACGTCACAGGCACCGTGGAGTCGTTCGGAGGATATTCCTTCACCGAGGCCTTAGGCCTTGCCATCGATAAGCCAGGAAGGCAGGAGGTGGGGGTGATCACCGTCGAGGGGGTGTACAACGGGGAGTATCCCTGGATCATGCGGATCTACACCGACAACTTCCACTTCACCGGGATAGGCGGCGCGGTCCGACCGGCCAACCCCGCCGGCCTGGTCTCCAGGGACGGGAGGTTCGCCATCCCCCTTCAGGTGCATGGGCCCTTGGACGATGAGGGGATCTGGCGCCGGATCCCGGACTTAAGCGATCCCGACTACCTCCCCTACCAACCCGACCCTGAGTTGGGGCCGGTGGTTTATACCGACCGGGTCCTGATGGGGATCGATCCCAGAAATGGCCCTTGGGTGGTCGGACCGGACGGCCTGCTCTTCACCGACGACGACAGTCTCCTGGGCGATTTCACGGTCAGGACCCCCTGTGAGATCCTGATCCGGGCCGAGGTGGACGCCACCGCGGCCCCAGGGTCCTACGAAACCTTCCTCTATATTGAGACCCTCCCAGCCCCGTGAAAGAGCGGTCTTGGGTCGTGAGTCTTGGGTTTTGCGTAAGAACTGCATGGGTTGCCGCTGTTGTCCTTTTGCTCACGACTCACGACTCACGACTCACGACTGGCTTTGCGGTGGAGGTCTCCCCTGCCCGCCTGGAGCTTTCGATACCGGCCGATGGCGAAACCCAGGGGACGTTGGAGGTCTCTAATCCTTCCCCTAAGACGGTCCAGGTCCGGGTGACGGCCGGCCCGTACCGCTATTTCCAATCGGGTGTGCGCTTGCCCTCGGCCGAAGAGTGGTTTACCTTTGAACCCTCGAGCTTCACGCTGGGGCCCAACTCTCAAACCACCGTCTCTTACACCATTGTCCCTCCTGCCAACATCGCCCAAGATTCGGCGGCCGAATATCTGGCCGCCGTGCTGGCAGACCAGCTCCCGGCCGAAGGGGCCTCGCCTGCCCCGGAGGGGGGCGGGCTCGCCACGACGGGTGGCGTTTCTCAAGCCAGCGTCACGGTGGTGCCCCGCTTTGCCCTGCCGGTTTATCTCTCCATCCAGGGGCGGCAGAGGTGGGAGCTGGAGCTGATCTCCGTATCGATCCGCCAGGGCCGATCGCCGGACATCGCACGGATCCAGGTGAAGCTGAAGAATACCGGGTCGGTTCACCTTCGGCCCACCGGATCTCTGGTTCTCATGAACGAGGAGGGCAGGACCATCGAAGGCCGGTCGCTGGGGAGACTCTTGCCCCTGTTTCCCGCGGCCACGATGCAGGTGCCGGCGCTCATCCCTCTACAA
>CAYJSX010000029.1:0-10762 GCA_964372575.1 uncultured Planctomycetia bacterium | reverse complement strand
AAGCAGATGCCCCTTTTTCAGCAGACTGCTAAGGGAATCTGACGATGGCTGCCGAGACAGGACGAATTCGAATCAAGCTCAAGGCCTACGATCACCGGATCTTGGATCAATCGGCCGCGGAGATTGTGCAGACGGCCCGCCGGACCGGGGCCTCGATCGCCGGGCCGGTGCCCCTGCCCACAAAGGCGGAGCTTTACACGGTCCTGCGCTCTCCCCACGTCGACAAGAAATCGAGAGAACAGTTTTGGCTCAAGACCCACAAACGGCTGCTGGACATCGTTAACCCCACCTCCAAGACGGTGGAGGCGCTGCGCAAGCTCGACCTGCCTGCCGGCGTCGACGTGGAAATAAAATGACATGAGGCCCGAACCTACGGAGTGCAACGACGTAAGTTTGATGGCCGAATGTCATCCCGACCCCGAGTGAAACGAGGGGGAGGGATCTCATGAAGCCGGGGATTGGGTTGATTGGGAAGAAGCTGGGGATGACCACCCTCTTTAGGGAGGATGGCAGGCCCGTGCCTGTGACGGTGTTGGAGGCCGGGCCCTGCACGGTGGTTGCTGCCAAGACCGAAGAGAGGGACGGCTACCGGGCCCTTCAGTTGGGTTACAAGAAGCGGCCTGCGAAGCGGGTCTTGCGGGAATTCAGGATTCCCCAGGATCTCCGTTACGAGGTTGGGGCTACCCTCACGGCCGATCTCTTCAAGGCAGGAGATCGGATCGATGTGACCGGGACCTCGGTGGGCTTGGGGTTTCAGGGAGGGGTCAAGCGTTGGCATTGGAAGGGAGGTCCTCAGACGCACGGCTCGATGTCTCACCGGGCACCCGGGTCGATCGGGTCGAGCACCTCTCCGTCTCGAGTCTTCAAGGGGCACCACCTTCCCGGCCGGATGGGCGGCGAGCGGGTTACGACCCAAGCCCTGGAGGTGGTCCGGGTGGACGCGTCCAATAACCTTCTTCTGGTGAAGGGCTCTGTGCCGGGCCGGCAGGAGAGTCTGGTTTTGATCCGAAAATCCCGCAAGCCGCCCAAGGTGGCGGTGGCCCCGCGGCACGCGGCCAAGAAAAAGGAAGTCAAGCCAGCTGCCAAGGCCCCGGCGGCAGGAAAGGCAGCGGCCGCGCCCAAGGCCAAGTCGGCCCCGGCGCCGCTCAAACCATGAGCTCCCCCGACACCACTCAAATTGTCCTACACAGCAAGGAGGGCCGGGCCGCGGGGACCCTTCCGGTTTCACAAACCTTTGGAGGACCGGTGAACGCGGCGGTCCTTTGGCAAGCGGTCCGGATGTATCTGGCAAACCAGCGCCAAGGAACGGCCGATACCAAAACCCGAGGCGAGGTCCGCGGAGGAGGCAAGAAGCCCTGGAGACAAAAGCACACCGGCAGGGCCAGGGCCGGTTCGATCCGATCGCCCCTCTGGCGCAAGGGAGGCATCGTTTTCGGGCCTCACCCGAGGGAGTACCGGTACGAGCTGCCCAAGGCGCTGCGCGTCAAGGCGCTGGTGGAGAGTTTAAAGGTGAGGGTGCAGGCGGGAGATCTTCTGGCGGTGGAAGGCCTCGAGGGAGGGACTCCCAAGACGGCGCAGATTCGAGAGCTTCTTAACAAGATGCAGTTGACCACCAAGACGCTCGTGGTCACGGATGGGCCGGATCCGGCCTTGGCCCGGATCACGAGAAATCTTCCGGACGTTACCGTTAAGTCGGTGGCAAATCTCAACTGTTACGATGTGCTCCGGCACGACAAGCTGGTGGTCTTCGCCGGGGTCCTGGCGCGGTTGGAGGGGTTGCTCGTTGGGGAGGTGACGGGGTGAGGCCAGCGGCGGATGTGATCTACACCCTCCTGCGGACCGAGAAGGGGACGCGCGCTCAGGGCCAGCGCAAATACCTCTTCAAGGTGGATCCCCGTTCTAACAAGAGGGAAATCCGGAAGGCGGTGGAGGAACTCTTCAAGGTGAAGGTGGGCAGCGTCCGAACGATTCAGGTTCTTGGCAAGCCCCGTCGGATGGGGGCCCGCTGGGGCTACCGCCCCAACTGGAAGAAGGCGATGGTGACCTTGGCCGAGGGCAGCAAGATTGAGGTGGCGGCCTGATGGGTGTCAAGACCTATAGGCCCTATACCCCTTCCCGGCGGCACATGACCGGCTTCACCTTCGAGGAGATCACGAAGGTAAAGCCGGAAAAGGGGCTTCTGCTGCCTCGGAAATCGTCTGGAGGCCGCAACAACCGTGGGCGCGTGACGCTGCGTCATCGGGGCGGAGGCCACAAGCGGATGATCCGGCTGGTTGACTTTAAGAGGGATCGGCGGGATGTGCCGGCCCGGGTCGTGGCGATCGAGTACGATCCGAACCGCTCGGCCCGCCTGGCCCTCCTCGAGTACCCCGACCGGGAGCGCCGCTACATCCTGGCCCCCAAGGATTTGGCCACCGGGGCGACCCTGATGGCTGGAGAGAATGCCGAGGCCTCCCCCGGCAACGCCCTGCCGCTTGGGGCGATTCCTCTGGGAACCTTTATCCACAATGTGGAGCTTCAGCCGGGGCACGGTGGCCAGATGGTTCGCTCGGCTGGGAGTGCTGCCCAGCTGTTGGCCAAGGAGGGGGAATACGCGACGCTGCGGCTGCCCTCCGGCGAGATGCGGATGGTTCCCTTGGTCTGTTACGCCACCATCGGCCAGGTGGGCAATGTAGAGCATGAGACGATTTCGATCGGAAAGGCCGGGCGCTCCCGCTGGCTGGGGCGCAGGCCTCACACGCGGGGCTTGGCGATGAATCCCCACGACCATCCCCACGGAGGCGGCGAGGGAAAATCAGGGCAGGGCAATCCCCATCCGGTTTCCCCCTGGGGACAGCCCACCAAGGGCTTCAAGACCCGGCCCAAGCACAAGCCCAGCGAGCGGTTCATCGTCAAGCACAGGGGTTAAAGACAGATGGGAAGATCGGTTTCCAAAGGTCCCTTTGTGGACAAGACGCTCATGGAGAAGATTGAGAAGCTGACCGCCTCCGGAGAGCGCAAGCCGATCAAGACCTGGTCTCGGCGCTCCACGATCACGCCGGACTTCGTGGGTCACACCTTCTTGGTCCACAACGGGAACAAATTCTTGCCGGTTTTTGTCACGGAGAATATGGTGGGGCACAAGCTGGGGGAGTTTTCCCCCACCCGGATCTTTAAGAAGCACGGGGTCAAGGGGGTTACCAAGCCCCCCGGCCCAACCTAAAGAGGGGGTTCTTGAGCGGATGGTGTCAAGGGCGGTGGGACGATTTCTTCCGGTGACTCCCCGGAAGGTTCGCTTGGTGCTGCGGCTCATCCGAGGGGAGGAGGTCCCCAAGGCCCAGGCGATCCTGGCCAACCTCTCGAAGAGGGCCTGTGGTCCGATCTCCAAGGTCCTCAACTCCGCCGTGGCCAACGCCACCCGAGGAGGGACCTGGTCGGCCGAGCAGCTCTTCATCGCCAGGGCCCTGGCCAACGAAGGTCCGATGGCAAACCGCTTTCGGGCCGGTCCCATGGGCCGCGCGATGCCCATTCACAAACGCTTCACCCACTTAACGATTGAGCTGGATGCCAGGAGGCCCCATGGGTCATAAGGTCCCTCCCCTGGGCAATCGATTGGGGATCACCAAAAACTGGACCTCCCGCTGGTTTTCGAAGCGGCCCGACTTTAGCAAGCTTCTCGTGGAGGACGCCTTGATCCGAAAGCATCTTAAAGAGAGTCTGGCCAATGCCGCTGTTTCCAAGGTAGAGATTGAGAGGACTGCCAGCAAGGTCCGCGTGATCATCCATTCGGCCAGACCCGGCCTGGTGATCGGCCGCCGAGGGGCAGACATCGACCGCCTGAGGGAAGAGCTCCATTCCCTCACGAACCGGGACCTCGTGATTGACATCAAGGAGGTCAAGAACCCTGCCATTGACGCGCAGCTCGTATCGGAGAACATCGCCTTTCAGTTGGAGCGGCAGGTCAGCTTCCGCAGGGCGATGAAGCGGGCCGTCCAGTTGGCGATGAATTCGGGCGCCTTAGGGATACGGGTCCGATGCGGCGGGCGCCTGGGAGGGGCGGAGATGTCCCGGGTAGAGAGCTACCGGGACGGGAAGATTCCGCTTGGAACCTTCCGGGCCGACATCGACATGGGATTTTCCGAGGCCAAGACAACGTACGGCCGCATTGGCGCCAAGTGTTGGATCTACAAGGGAGATACCGTTCTGGAGCCAGCAGCCGGTGGCGGCGCGCCCGAGCGGCAGGCCGCTGGCCCCCCAACCCCTAGCAGGCCACAGGCGGCGTAGAACAGCCATGGCCCTCATCCCCAAGAGAGTCAAATATCGAAAGGCCCAACGGGGCCGGCGGAAGGGCATCGCTTCTCGCGGCGCCTTTGTTGACTTTGGCGAGTTCGGCCTCCAGGTCCTGGAGAATGGATGGATCACTAACCAGCAGCTGGAGGCGGCTCGGGTCGCCCTGACGCGGCATGTGAAGCGGGGTGGCCGCATCTATCTCAGGATCTTCCCGGACAAACCGGTCACGAAGAAGCCGGCCGAAACCCGGATGGGAAAAGGCAAGGGGATGCCGGAGTCGTGGGTGGCGGTGATTCGGCGTGGAAGGATCCTCTTTGAGATGGAAGGGATTCCTGAGGAATTGGCCAAAGAGGCCCTTCGGCTGGCTTCGGCCAAACTTCCCTTGAGGACCCGATTCGTGGTGCGTCAGGCGGCGTAAGGGACAGCCAATAGCGATGAGCGGTTAGAAAAACCAGTGAAGACAGCCGAGTTAAGACAATTGACACCAGAAGAAATGGGACAGAAGGTTCAGCTCCTGAAGCGGCAGCTTTTTGACCTCCGGATGCAGCAGGCCGGCGGCAAGCTGGACAAGCCGCATCAGATCCGTCAGATCCGGCGTGAGATCGCTCGGATGAAAACCTTGGTCGGCGAAGCGCAGAATAAGGAAGGGAGCGCCTCATGACGACCGGTGTAGGCCGAAGGCGGATGACCGGACTGGTGGTCTCCGACCGGATGACCAACACCGTGGTGGTCCGGGTAACCCGCCTGGTCAGCCACCCCGTCTATCACCGGGTCGTTCGACGCTCTCAGAAGTTCAAGGCGCACAACCCGGAATCAATGGCCAAGCTGGGAGACGAGGTTCGGATGGAGGAGACAAGGCCCCTCTCCAAGGACAAGCGGTGGCGCGTGGTGGAGATCCTCCGTCGAGGGCTGGTGACCGGCGAGGACCGGGAGGCGCAGCGGGTCAAGGAGCTGGAAGAAGCAGGAGTCACCCGGCCCAAGGTTCATCCCGCCCCGCCGGCAACATCTGAGCTGGAGGTAAAGCCCTGATGTTACGGATGCGCTCCATCCTATCGGTTGCCGACAACACCGGCGTCAAGAAGGCCTCGGTGATCGGCGTCTTGGGGGTTCACGGCAAACTCTGGGCCCAGGTGGGAGACGTCATCACCGCCAACGTCCGGGAGACCACCCCAGAGGCCGCGATCAAAAAGGGAGAGGTGGTCCGGGCGGTGATCGTCCGCAGCCGTTTTCCGATTCGGCGGCCAGACGGCTCCACCCTGCGCTTCGACACGAATGCCGCCGTCATCATCGACGCGCAGAAGAATCCTCGGGGCACGAGGATCTTCGGCCCGGTGGCCCGCGAGCTGCGGGATCTGAAGTTTACCAAGATCGTTTCTCTGGCTCCGGAGGCGATTTAGCGATCAGCGAATAGCGATGAGCGAGTATCCAGAGGATGTTTAGGGTTAAGAAAAACGATCAGGTGGTGGTGCTTGCCGGCAAGGACCGGGGCAAGCGGGGAAAGGTTCTTCGGCTCTTCCCGGAGGATGGGAAGATCCTCGTGGAGGGTCTGAACCTGGTCAAGAAGCACCTCAGGCGTTCTCAGTCCAACCCCCAAGGGGCGATCTTAAGCCGGGAGACCCCGGTGGCGCAGGATAAGGTGCAGCCGGTCTGCCCCAAGTGCGGCCGGGGGGTTCGGGTGGGCTTCAGGTCCCAGGCCGACGGCAGCAAGGTCCGCGTCTGCGCGAAATGCAAGGTGAGCTTCTGATGACAGGTGCAGTGGCTTCCCCTGAGGCGCCGGTCGTCCCGAGGCTCCTTACGCGATATCGGCAGGAGATTGTGCCGGCCTTGGTGAAGAAATTCGGCTACCTATCGTCGCTGGAGGCCCCACGGCTGACCAAGGTGGTGCTCAACATGGGGGTGGGGGCTGGCGCTGGGGACGTCAAGCTCATCGAGCAGGCGGCCAAGGAGCTCGCCTTGATCACGGGGCAGAAGCCTTTGGTCACACGAGCCAAGAAGGCGATCTCCAACTTCAAGATCAGGGAGGGACAACCGGTGGGGCTGAAGGTCACCCTGCGCCGGGCTCGGATGTACGAGTTTCTGGACCGGCTGTTCAACATCGCCATGCCCCGGATCCGGGACTTCCGGGGAGTGGATCCCAAGGGCTTTGACGCGCAGGGGAATTTCGCGCTGGGCCTCACGGAGCAGCTCATCTTCATAGAGATCGATTTTGACAAGGTAAGCCGGGTTCAGGGGATGGACGTCATCTTCTGTGTCCAGGCCAAGTCCAAAGAGGCCTCTTTTGAGCTCCTTAAAATGTTGGGAATGCCTTTTAAAGGGGAACGCTGATATGGCCCGGAAGGGGAAGATCGAAACCTGGAAGCGTCGCCCCAAGTTTCGCGTCAGGCACCGCAGCCGCTGCAACCTTTGTGGCAGGCCCCGGGCGGTCTACCGAAAGTTTGGGGTTTGTCGGGTCTGTTTCCGGGAGAGGGCCCATCGGGGGGAGATTCCAGGCGTGTTGAAGGCGAGCTGGTGAGAGTTCCTACCGTGGCCGAACAATCAGAATGAGACCCTATCGTACGGTGTCAGTTAAGCCAGCTGGGGCAGCGTCTGACGCTCGACGGTCGACCAGCAAAGGCAACCGGACGCCTTGGGGGACACTTCACGTTTCCCCCAAGGCTCGCCTTATAAAGGCCCCCCTTCCCCAAGAGGAATGCTGAGATGAGCCTCACGGATCCGTTGGGAAATCTGTTGGTTGCCTTGCAGAATGGGAGTCTTTCTGGAAAGCCCCACGTCGAGGTGCCGGCCTCAGGGCTGGGACAGGCGGTGGTGGAGTGCCTGAAAACTGAAGGGTTCATCCTCAACTGGCGGAAGCTCTCAGAGGGAAACCCCCAGGGGGTTCTTCGGGTGTATCTCAAGTTTACCAAGGACCGCAGGCCGATCCTCCGGAAGGTCCGCCGCGTTTCCAAACCGGGGCTGCGGGTGTATGTGCCCAAGACCAAGATCCCCAAGGTTCTCTCCGGGATTGGGATGTCGATCCTCTCTACCCCCCTTGGGGTGCTCTCGGGTGAAGAGGCGAAAAAGAGAGGTGTGGGCGGCGAGATGCTGTGCCATGTCTGGTAAACCGCCCCTCGCCCGGTCCGCCCGGTACCAGTTCCAAACGTGCAGGGTTCAGCTGGTTGAACCCTGCACATCCGGACATGGTACCCAACGCAACGTAGGGGTCGTTAAATGTCGCGGGTAGGCAAAAAGCAGATTGAGGTCCCCTCTGGGGTGAAGGTAGAAGTTCAAGGGGCCCAGGTTCGAGTGGAGGGCCCTAAGGGCAAGCTCTCTCTGCTTCTTCCGGAAGGGATTACCGTGACCCGGCAGGATGCCTTACTCCAGGTAGGGGCGGCAAGCGAAGATCGGTTCGTCAGGGCGCAGCATGGGCTGAACCGCACCCTGATCTACAACATGATCGTAGGGGTGACCCAAGGTTTTTCCAAAGAGCTGGAGATTCAAGGGGTCGGGTTCAAGGCCCAGGTGGCCGACGGCAAACTGGAACTGACCCTCGGATTCACCCATCCGGTGGTCTATCCCATTCCAGCCGGCATCACGATTGAAGCCCCCAAGCCGACTCAGTTGGTGGTCAAGGGGATTGACAAGGCCCTGGTGGGACAGGTGGCCTCGCAGATCAGGGATTTTTACCCGCCCGAGCCCTATAAAGGAAAGGGGATTCGGTTCGTGGGTGAGGTGGTCCGCCGGAAGGCCGGAAAGGCGGTGGCGTAATGTCCGGCTTAACGGCCCTTGAAGCCGGACGGATGCGCCGGCACCGGAGAATCCGGAAGAAGGTGATCGGAACCCCTTCCAGGCCTCGGCTCGTTGTTCACCGCAGCCACCTCCATCTGGAGGCGCAGCTGGTGGACGACTTGAGCCACAAGATCTTGGCCGGCTGCTCCACCCGGGGCAAGGAATTTCGGAAGAAGCTCGGCAAAGGGGGCGATGTGGAATCGGCCAAGCGGCTGGGCGCTCATGTCGCTGCGATCGCCAAGGAAGCAGGCATTGCCCAGGTGGTCTTTGACCGGGGTGGATTTCCCTTTCATGGGCGGGTCAAGGCGCTGGCCGAGGCGGCCCGTGAGGGCGGATTGATCTTTTAGGTTAACCGATGCCCTCGAGAACGCAAACCCATCATCCTACGGGACAGACCGGCTCTACCTTCATTGAGAAGGTGGTGGCCATTAACCGGGTGGCCAAGGTCACCAAGGGAGGCAAGCGCCTCTCCTTCAGTGCCCTCGTCATTGTGGGGGATGGGGCTGGCCAGGTGGGATGGGCTCTGGGCAGGGCCAACGAGGTGGCCGATGCCATTCGAAAGGGTCTGACCATGGCACGAAAGGCGATGTTCCGGGTTCAGATGAGGGGCTCCACGATTCCTCACGAGACGATCGGCAAGTTCTCAGCCAGCAGAATCCTGCTCAAGCCTGCGGGGCCTGGAACCGGCGTCATCGCCGGCGGAACCGTCCGGGCGGTTTGTGACGCTGCAGGCATCCGGGATATCCTGGCCAAGTCGCTGGGGTCGGACAACGTGATCAATGTGGTTCGGGCGACGGTGGCCGGCTTGGGGTCTTTGGAGTCTCCCCAGGCGATGTTGGCGCTTCGTCAGCAGACCAGCAGCGAGGTGCCAGGGTGAGCGCTGAGCCGATCAAGCTGGGAAAGCTTCCAGCGCCGCCTGGAGCGGTTCGGCGGCCCAAGCGACGCGGCTTTGGAGAGTCCTCAGGCCATGGAAAAACCTCTGGCAGGGGTCACAAGGGGCAGAGGGCCCGCTCCGGGCCGGGCCTGCGGCCCGAGTTTGAAGGGGGCCAGATGCCCCTGGTCCGCAGGATCCCCAAGCGGGGTTTCAAGCCCTTCCGCCGATCCAAGGTGAAAAGGGCCATCGTGAATCTGGAGGACCTTAACCGTTTTCCAGAAGGGACCCTCATCGACCGCGTGCGGCTGGCCAACGAGGGGCTGATTCCTTCCACGCGGGTGAAGGTGAAGATTCTGGGGCAAGGCGAGCTGACCAGGCCCCTTACGGTTCAAGCCCATGGCTTCTCGGCGTCGGCGCTAGCGAAGATTGCCTCTGCCGGCGGTAAGGCCGAAAAGGCCTCTGGCGGCTGACCTTCATGCTTGGGGCCCTGGTCAACAGCTTTAAGATTCCGGAGCTTCGGCGCCGGATTGTAGTGACCCTGGTCCTCATCGCGGTCTACCGAGGCGGCGTTTACATCCCGCTGCCGGGCATTGACGGCCAGGCGCTCAAAGAGTTCTTTGACAGGATGAGTGCTCAGTTGGGAGGGACCCTCTTTACCGTGATGGACCTCTTCAGCGGTGGGGGCCTTTCCCAGATGACGATCTTTGCCCTGGGGATCATGCCGGCGATCTCCGCCTCGATCATCATGCAGCTTTTGATCGTGGTGATCCCGGCCCTGGAGCAGATGGCCAAGGAGGGGGGAGAGGCCGGACGCCGGAAGATCAACCAATATTCCAGGTACCTGACGATGGGCCTAGGGGTCCTTCAGGGCCTCTTCATCAGCTTGTGGCTGGAGAACCCCGCCAGCTTCGATGGGGTGCAGATGGTGCAGTTCCCGGGGTGGGGCTTTCGGCTGCTGACCATCCTCACGCTGGCCTCCGGTACGGCCTTCATCATGTGGCTGGGCGAGCAGATCACCGCCTTAGGCATTGGCAACGGCATGTCGATCCTGATTACGGCGGGGATCCTCTCCCAGCTGCCCACGGCGACCCACCAGTTGTTCATCCTGGCCAGCCCCGGTTCGCCAGCCCAACGCCAGATTCAACCCTTTACCTTAGGACTCATGGCCTTGATGCTGGTGGCGGTGGTGGTGGCGGTGATCGCCATCACCCAGGGGCAGCGCCGCATCCCGGTTCAGTACGCGCGGCGGGTGGTGGGACGCAAGGTGTACGGCGGCCAGGCGACTTACATCCCGATTCGGGTCAATCACGCCGGGGTCATGCCGATCATCTTTGCCCAGTCGATCATCCTCTTCCCGGCGACGGTGGCCGGCTTTACCGGGATCGCGTTGGTCCGGCAGATGGCCGAGTGGCTTTCCCGGGGGCATTGGCTGTACACCCTGCTGTACTCGGGGCTCATCGTCTTCTTCGCTTACTTTTACACGGCCATCGCCTTTAACCCGGTGGATGTGGCCGACAACATGAAGAAATTTGGCGGCTTCATTCCAGGCATTCGGCCGGGGCGTCCGACGGCGGAGTTCTTTGACCGGTTGCTGACCCGCATCACGCTGCCCGGCGCGATTTTTCTGGCGATCGTCGCGGTCTTACCGGATGCCATCGGCCGGTGGCTTAAGATCCCGTACCTCGTGGCAAGCTTCTTCGGGGGGACGAGCCTGCTCATCATTGTGGGGGTGATGCTGGATACGCTGCGCCAGATGGAGTCGTTTGTCCTCATGCGGAATTACGGAGGGTTTCACACCCAAGGCCGGTTGCGATCGCGCAGGGAGTACGGCTGGGGCACAAATAAATTGGACCA
>CAYJSX010000028.1:0-10939 GCA_964372575.1 uncultured Planctomycetia bacterium | reverse complement strand
AAGACTGAAGCCGTTGGCCATGGGGCGGGAGTTGAATTATTCGACGATGGTGACGGGGGTGCCTTCTGGAAGAAGCGTGTGAAGCTCCTCAGCGTCAACATTCGTCAGGCGGACACAGCCTTGCGTGAGCGGCTTCCCGATGGAGGTGGGATCGGTGGTGCCGTGGATCCCGTAGCTGGGTAGATCAAAGCCGAGCCACCTCGAGCCCAGGATGTTGCGGGGGTCTCCGGGGGGGATGATCCCCTCGGGAGTAATCCAGGGGGGATCGACCAGGCGGTTGACAATGGTAAAGGTCCCGGTGGGGGTGATTCCCCCTTGTCCTGTCGAGCAGCGGTAGACCTTCAAGACCTCCTGGCCCTCCCTGAGGGTTAAGGTGTTCTGCGACTTGTCCACAACCAGGCTGAACTGTGCCTCGGTCACCTTGAGCCGCTGACCCGGGCGGATCAGGTCACCGGTAAGGCCGTTGGCCGCCTTGAGAAGCTCTATGGTCGTACGGTAGCTCTTGGCGATCTTGGAGAGGGTGTCCCCGGACTCCACGGTGTGGGTGATCGAGTGGGGCCCAAGCGCAGGGGAGAGGAGGAGCTTCAGGTTGACCTGGCCCAATCTCTCCTGAACGGCGGCGGCCACCGGGCCGGCATCCTCCTGCTGAAGAATCTCCTGATACAGCTTCTTGGCCTCAAGCCACGATCCTTCGGTCATCAGCCGATCTGCCCGGGCCAGAAGGAGCCTTGCCGACTTGGGGTGCGCCGCAGAAGACTCTAAGGGGAGTTTCGCCGCAGGGGCGGCTGCCCTGGTGGACGGCCCTCTCACCGCCACAGCCCTCACTCCGAGGGCCAGCAGGGCTGCACCCACCATACCCAGAACGATCCAGCGGCGGGGGGTCATTTCATGAAAGGAGGTGGGGGGGTCATGGACCGCACACCAAAAAGGCGATCACAAATCCAATGAAGGCGCCGGCCAGTACCTCGATGGGGGTATGGCCCAACAGCTCCTTCACCCGCTCCTGCCTGAGCGGGCCCCCGGCATACAGTTCATCGATGATCTTGTTGAGGATGATCCCCTGGCGTCCGGCGGACCGGCGCACCCCCTGGGCGTCAAACATCGTCACCAGGGCAAACATTAACGCCACGGCAAACCCGGGCGTATGAAATCCCACCTGAAGCCCCACCCCGATGGCCAGCGCTGAGACCCCTGCGGAGTGGGCCGAAGGCATGCCGCCGGTTCCCAGGAACCATCGGACATCGAACCGACGCCGTTGGCGGACTGCCAGAGTGACCTTAAGCGTTTGGGCCGCTACCCAAGCCACCAAGGTGCAAAGGAGAACCTGATTCTGGAACAGCTGAGTCAGGGGGTTCACAACCCCCCTATTCTATCGCGGGCCCCTGCCAGCGTCCAGCCGCCTTAAGGTTCCTGCCGTCTTAAGTTTCCCTCCTTAAGGGTCAGACCCAAGAGGTTCGATCCAGCGCCCGGTACTGGATCGCCTCGGCCAGATGCTCCGGCCGAATCAGCTCGGAGCCGGCCAGGTCGGCGATCGTGCGTGCGACCTTGAGGATTCGGTCGTAGGCCCGGGCAGAAAGGCCCAGGGCCTCCACCGCCTCTTTTAAAAGCGCCCGTCCCGCTTCAGAGATGGGGCAGAAGCGCTTCAGGTGCCGGTGGCGCATCTGGGCGTTGGTGAAGAGGGACGACTCCCCACTGAAGCGTTCCCTCTGATAGGCCCTGGCTTGGATCACCCTGGCCCGGATGGTGGCAGAGGGCTCCCCTTGACCATCACTGGAGAGCTCCGGGAAGGTGAGGGCCGGAACCTCCAGATGGATGTCCATCCGATCCAAGAGAGGCCCAGAGGCCTTGGTCCGGTACCGGTGGATCTGGGCGGGCGCGCAGAGGCAACCCTTGGCGGCGTCTCCTAAAAATCCGCACGGGCAGGGATTCATCGAGGCCACCAGCATGAAGCGGGCCGGGAAGGTGACAAACCCATGCACCCGGCTGATCGTCACTCGCCCTTCCTCCAGGGGCTGTCTTAAAGATTCCAGGGCCGACCGGCTCAGCTCTGGAAGCTCGTCCAGGAAAAGAACTCCATGGTGGGCCAAGGAGATCTCGCCCGGTTTGGGGATCGTCCCCCCTCCGATCAGGGCCATGTCGGAGATGGTGTGGTGCGGCACCCGGAAGGGTCGAACCGACAGGAGGGGACGATCCGGCGGCAGCAGGCCTGCCACCGAGTAGATCTGTGTCGTCTCCAAGGCCTCTTCGAACGACATCTCCGGCATGATCGTTGGTATCCGTTGGGCGAGCATCGTCTTGCCTGCCCCTGGAGGACCAAAGAGAAGCAGGTTGTGCCCCCCGGCCACCGCCACTTCGATTGCCCGCTTGGCCAGCGCCTGGCCCTTCACCTCTGAAAAATCAAGGCCGTCCTGAGCGGTGGCCTCGAGGGGGCCGTTGGCGTCCGCTCGAAAGGGCTTAAGGGGCTGCGTATTCCTTAAAAAGGCGATCGCCTGGCGAAGGTGGCGAATGGGGTAAACAGGAATCCCCTGCGCCATCGCGGCTTCGGCGGCATTGGCCGCCGGGACAAGGAGTTTCTTGTCGGTCCCCTTCAACGCCAGGGCCACCGAAAGGATCCCGGATACCGGGCGCAGGCCGCCATCCAGGGCCAGCTCCCCCAGCGCCACGAGGTCGGCGAACAATTCCGGTTCAAGCTGCCTGGAGGCGGCCAGCAGTCCCAGGGCAATGGGAAAGTCAAAGGCCGAGCCCTCCTTGCGGACATCGGCAGGGGCCAGATTCACCGTGATCCGGGTCATCGGCCAGGCGAACTGGGCATTCTTGAGGGCCGATTTGATCCGGTCCTTCGACTCCCGGACGGCCGCGTCCGGCAGCCCCACGATCGTCACCCCGGGCAGCCCGTCCGCCACGTCCACCTCCACCACAACCGACACCGCGGTCAACCCCACCACGGCCGCTGTCTCCACCTTCGCCAGCATCGTTGCTTACCCTCCGTGAAACCCGATTTGCCGCCGGGGAGGTGCCGGCAGCGCCATCAGTTGCCGGATGGCGTCGAAGATGGATCGGATCTGTTGATCGTGGCCCTCCACCCTGTGTTCTAACTCCGACAGTTTCTGAGCCAGTTCCCGGTGTGTGGCCAGCATTTGGCGAAGTCGAACGAACGCCCGCATGATGACAATGTTCACCTGGATCGCTCTCTTACTTCGAAGAACCGATGAGAGCATCAAGATGCCGTGCTCTGTAAAGGCACGAGGCAGCTTGCGCACTCCTCCCCAGCTTGATGTTCCAAAATGGAACTTCAAGACGCGAACCTCTTGCCGGGTAAGAGGGAACATAAAATCGTCTGGGAACCGATCCAAATTCCGACTCACCGCCTTATTCAAATCACGAGTACCCACCCCATAAAGTTTAGCAAGGTCCCTATCCAACATGACCCTTTCCCCTCGGATCAGCAGGATCCGACGCTCAACGTGTTCTACAAGAAGAACTGGACTCTTGGACATAGCAGAGGGAGGTGGCCGCGGCTTGCGGCCACCTCCTCCCTTATCCTTTATTCCTCTGCCGGGGCCTGCGCGGGTACCTGGGCGCCGGACTGGTAGGCCTTCAAGACCACCTGGGAGATCTGCTGGTAGGCTTCCGGGGTAAGCGGAATCACGGTGCCGTACCACTGGCCGTCCTTGCCCTGCTCACGGGGCATGCTGACGAACAGCCCCTTCTTGCCCTCCATCACCCGGATCCCCTTCAAAAGAAGGGTATCCGCCACGGCCAGATCGCAGAAGGCCTTGAGGTTCCCCTCCCCATCCATCCTGTTCATCCTCGCCACCGACAACTCAACCGTCTTCGCCATCTTTTTCTTCTCCTTTGTAAGGGGTGCCAGGCCTGCCTGCCGGCGGCAGGTTTAAGCCCGGCACCCTTGGGTATGAAATCCAATCCGCCTGCGTGGCGTTTCCGGAGGGGCCATGAGCTTGCGGATGGCGTCAAAAATCACGCGGAACCGTGCGTCGTACTTTTTCTCAAGAGCTTCCAGTTTTATGGAAAGCCCTTTATGGCTTGCCAACATCTGTCTAAGCTTCACGAACGCCCGCACGATGGCAATGTTCACCTGGATGGCCCGTTCACTGTTCAGAACGCTAGATAACATAGCTACTCCCTGCTCGGTTAAAACATGAGGCAAATACCGACGTCCGCCTCTTCCCCGTTTCGAGATCACAGAATGTGATCTCAAGTTTGAGGTCGCAATTTGCGACCTCAAAGATTGCACTTCTTGGGGTGTCAACTGGAACATGAAATCGGACGGGAAGCGAGTGGCGTTGCGCCGCACCTGTTCATTGAGTCTCTTCGTCGGAACTCCATAGAGCTCTGCCAGGTCACTGTCCAGCATGACCCTGTGCCCCCGGATGAGAAAAATGCACCGCCCGACCTGCTCAACGAGAACCGGATCCTTGATCATGGGGAGAAAGCCTAACACGCCCATAAATATAAATCAACAATTATTTTGCATATAGATAAATCTGTTTGGAGGCCGGCCTTGCAGGGGATAGCCGACTGTGGGAAACTAGAGGGGATGAAACGGTTTTTCTTACAGCTTACCGCTTACGGCTTAGGGTTGTTCTTATCGGGGTGCGCGACGAGCTACAACGTGGCCACCGACCGAAGCGAGTCCCTGCTCTTTTCCACCGAGCGGGAGATCTCGATGGGGGAGGCGGTGGCGAAAAGGGTGGAGGAGGAGTACCACCTGGTGGGAGACCCGGAGCTCCTGGCCCGGCTGGATCGGATCGGGGCCCGGATCGCGGCCGAGAGCGACCGGAAGGATCTGATCTACCGGTTTCACATCATCGAAGAAAAAGAGCCCAACGCCTTTGCCCTGCCGGGGGGGATCATCTACGTGACCTTGGGACTGACGGAGATGGTCAAGTCGGACGATGAGCTGGCCTCGGTCTTAGGCCATGAGGTGGGGCACGTGGCGGCCAAGCATGTGGTGAAGAGGATCCAGGGGGCCATGGGGCTGCAGATCGTGGAGCTGCTGGCCGCCGGCGCCGGGGCGGCCGACGCCAAGACCCGGGCCGGGATGGATCTGGCCTTCGCTTCCTTGATGATGGCCTACTCGCAGGCCGACGAGTTGGAGGCCGATCGCCTGGGAACTCGCTACTTGAAGAGGGCCGGCTACGAGCCCCTGGCCGCGATCGATTTCTTAACGAGACTTAAGGACCACACCTTCCGCCAGCCGCCCCGGCGATTCTCCTACTTCCGGACGCACCCTTACTTTGGGGAGCGGATCCGAGAGGTCCGGACGGAGGCGACCGGACAGATCCAGTTCGACGACTACATCAACCTGACCCCTTAAATCCACCCATGCTTCGCACCGTCGTGTCTGTGATCCTACGGGCGGCTGTCACCGCCTTCGCCTTCTGGTGGATCTTCCGGGAGGTGAATCTCGAAGGGCTGCGGGCCGTCTTCCGATCGGCGAATCCGTTGTGGCTCGCGGGAGCCGTTCTCCTGTTTGGGGTAGCACAGCTCCTCTGTGTTGCGCGCTGGCGACTCTTGGTCCCCAAGAACCCTGCCCTTACCTTTCCCTTTCTGGCCGACTCCTTCTTGGTTGGACTTTTCTTCAACACCTTCCTGCCCACCACGGTCGGAGGGGACGTGATGCGCAGCTACGACCTCATCAAGGCCACCGGCAACTGGCGGGATTCCCTGGCCTCGGTCCTGGTGGATCGGATCGCCGGGATGGCCGCCCTGGTGGGGCTGGCCCTGATCCCTTGGCTGGCCTTTGCCCCAGCCAGAGAGGATCCGGTCCTGCGGGCCGGATTCTTTGGGCTGTGCGTGGTGATGATCGGTGTGATCGGGCTGTTTGGCTCCCGTCGGGTGCTGCGTGCTTTCTTGAAGCCCTTTGGAAAAATTGGCCTGGGGACGCTGGCGGCCCACACCAAACAGTTTCAGGAATCTATCGTGCAGTACCGTCGAAGGCCTAAGACACTGGCTTGGGCATTGGCCCTCTCCTTTGCGCTGCAGGTACTGGGGATTGGGATGTACTGGGCGACGTCCCTGGCGCTGGCGCTCAAGATCCCGCCCACCCTTCTCTTTCTCATCGTGCCGATCATCTCGACGGTGGCGATGATTCCCCTTTCCTTAAACGGCTGGGGCATCCGGGAGGGGGCCATGATCCTTTTCTTGGATCGGATCGGGGTGGCGGCGGAAGGGGCCCTGTCCCTCTCGCTGGTCTGCGCCCTTATCCCGGTTGGGTTTGGAGCGGTGGGTGGCCTGCTTTTTCTGACGCGAAGACTTCGGAAGGGCCTCCGGTAATCTCTCCCAGGATCTCAAGCGCCTCCCCTACCACAAACAGAGACCCGGTCACCACGACGAGGTCGTCAGGCCTGGCCATCTGCCTGGCGAGATTCAAGGCCTGCGGGACGCCCTCGGTGATCTGGGGTCGCCCCTGCCATGGCGAGAAGGCCTCGGTCAAGCGGGTAGGCGATTCTGCCCGAGGAACCTGAGCGCGGGTCAAGATGAGTTCGTCCATCCAGGGCCCCAAGATCTTGGCGATGCCAGAAATGTCTTTATCCAAAGAGATCCCCACCACCCCGACCACCCGAACGTTTGGAAACAGCTCGCTCACGGTCTGAACAAGGCTGGCGCAGGAAGCGGAGTTCTGCGCCCCATCCAGCAGGATGGAAGGCCGGCCCGAAATGAGCTGACAGCGTCCGGGCCAGTGGGCCTGGCGCAATCCCTCTCGAACGGCCTCACCGAGTTTTGATTCGGTCCTCTGTTCGCAGGAAAGCTCTGCCAGTCGGACGCTTAAGGCGGCGTTTAAGATCTGGTGGCGTCCCAAAAGTGGTATCTCAAGCCCGGGGTAGAAGCCCTGGGGTGTTCTGAAAGAGAACCGGCTGCCTTTGAGCGAAACCTCAATGCCTTCCAAGCAAACCTCATCCTGCAGCCGGTGCAGAGGGGCCCCCTTCGCGCGCACCGTTTCCTCGATGACCTCCTGCGCCTCTTTGGGCTGAGCCGAAACAACCACCGGCACTCTCGGCTTGATGATCCCAGCCTTCTCTTGGGCAATCTGGCTTAAAGAATGGCCCAGCTTGTCCATGTGGTCGAAGCTGATCGGCGTGATGGCGCACACCTGGGGCGTGACCACATTGGTGGCATCCAGCCGGCCGCCCAGGCCCACCTCGATCACGGCGTAATCCACCTTTTCCTGAGAAAAATAGAGGAAGGCGCAGGCAGTGGTCACCTCAAAAAAGGTGAGATCGCTGCTGGCCAGAGGCTGCACCTGTTCAACGATCTCGGCCAACCTCTGAGGGGCGATCGGATGGCCGTTGACCCTTATCCTTTCCCGCAAGCTCGTCAGATGAGGCGAGGTATAAAGCCCCACCTTAAACCCAAGCGCCTGGAGGGTGGAGGCGGTAAAGGCGCAGGTAGAGCCCTTGCCTTTGGTGCCGGCCACATGAAGGCTCAAGTAACGCTGGTGCGGGTTGCCCAGTTTCCGAAGAAGCGCCTCAATCCGATCCAGCCCGAAGGCCTCCCGGTATCGGTAGGCCACCACCTGCTCGTAGTTGAGAAAGCTGTTGAGGTATTCCAGCGCCTGCGGGTATCTCATCTCTTCAAAGTTTTCAACAGGAGGTGCCTGGCACCAATTGTTAATAACTAGTGGCGGAAGTGGCGCTCGCCGGTCAAGAGCATCGGGACGCCTGCCCGCTGGGCCACGCGGATCACCTGCGGATCTTGGATCGAGCCGCCCGGCTGGATGATCGCTCGAATCCCGGCCCGAACCGCCGCTTGGGGGCCGTCCGGTTTGGGGAAGAAGCCGTCGCTGGCCAGGACCGCGCCGCGGGCGCGGGTGCCTGCCTTCTTCAGGGCGATCCGGACGCTGTCCACCCGGCTGGGCTGGCCGGCACCGATCCCAACGGTCGCCTCATCCTTGGCCACCACGATGGCGTTGGAGCGGACAAATCGGCAGACCTGCCAGGCAAAGAGGAGATCCCTGCGCTGGCGGGCCGTGGGCTTGGCAGAGGTGGCCAGGCGCCAGCGGGAAGGGGGTTTAAGGATCGCGTCCGGTTTCTGCACGAGCAGGCCTCCGCTGACCGGCTTGAAATCCACACAGGAAGAAGGGGCCGCTTTGAAGTCGCGAATCTCCAAGATCCTGAGGTTCTTCTTGGCCTTGAGAATCCGAAGGGCTGAAGCCTCAAGGCCGGGGGCCAAGAGGCATTCCAAGAAGCCACTCTTGACAATCGCCTGGGCGGTCGGCCGATCCACGGTCCGGTTCAGGCCCACGATCCCCCCGAAGGCGGAGATCGGATCTGTGGCAAAGGCTCGCCGGAAGGCAAGCGAGAGGGAACCGGCGCTGGCGAGGCCGCAGGGGTTGGCATGTTTGACCACCACCGCGGTGGGTCTGGCGAAGCTCGCCGCCATCTGGAGGGCGGCATCCAGGTCCAGCAGGTTATTAAAGGAAAGCTCCTTACCGGAAAGCTGCCTGGCCCCGCTTAACCCCAAGGCCTGTCCAGAAACCTTCGGCCACTCATACCAAAGACCTGGCTGATGAGGGTTTTCCCCGTACCGCAGCGACTGTTTCTTTCGGGCCGCCAGAATCATCAGGGGGGGCCAGCGATCTTGACGACCCCTGCCGGATCGGTGGGCCAGGGTCTGATAAATGACGGCATCGTAATAGGCGCACTCGGCAAAGGTCTCTTTCGCCAGTCTCAAGCGGCTCGCCTCGGTGAGCCTGCCCTGGTGGCTCTGGAGCTCGTTCAAGACCTGCGGATACTCTGAAGGGGAAGAGACCACCCCCACCGAGTAGAAGTTCTTGGCGGCCGAACGCATCAGGGCCATCCCGCCGATGTCGATCTGCTCGGTCAGATCGGAAAGTCGAACCCCCCTTTGAGCAGCAGTCTCCTCAAAGGGATAGAGATTCACCACCACCAGGTCAATGAGTTTTAAGCCGAGCCGCCTCGCCTCGGCCAGGTGGCGGCGATCTTTGCGGCTGACCAGGATCCCTCCGTGTACCTTAGGATGCAGGGTCTTGACCCGGCCGGTCAAGATCTCTGGAAAACCGGTGAACTGCTCGATCTCTTGGACCGGAATTCCAGCCCCTTTAAGGAGCTTGGCGGTCCCGCCGGTGGAGACGATCTGGTACCTCAAGCGCCTCAAGCCCTGAACAAAGGGGATGAGTCCCTCCTTGTTCGAGACGCTGATCAACGCCCGCCGGATCCGCTTCACCCCGCCCCTCCGTGGCTGCCAAACGCGCGCATGAGCCGCCGCGTGACCGGACCAGGAACCCGCTCGCCTATCTTGCGGCCATCCACGGCCCGAAGGGGAAGGATCTCCATCAGAACGTTGGTCAGGAAGGCCTCCTCGGCATTAAAAAGCTCATGCCGGGTGAAGGGCGCCTCCTGGATAGGAATTCCAAGCTTGTGCGCCGTCTTTAAAACCAGAGCGCGCGTTACCCCTTCCAAGACCCCCAGCCAGGCAGGCGCAGTCTGGAGAGCACCTCGCTTGACCATGAAAAGGTTGCTGGCCGTCCCCTCGGTCAAGAGGCCGTGGCAACCCAAACGAAGGACCTCTCTAGAATCTCCGCCTTCCCACCGGGCCAAGACGCCGGAGAGCCGCTCTGAAGATTTGGCGCCGGAGGGCTGAGCTTCGGTCCCGGGCTGACGGGTGGCCACCGTGCGGATCGAGATTCCCCGTCGGAACAGCCCCTTGGGGTAGGGAAGCCCTGGGTGCCGGTGGATCAAAACAGGCGGCTTCCCTGACCGGCCAACGGCGATGCGGACAAAGCCCCCTTTCACTTCTCGCGCGGCGGCTTGAAGATCCCGAAGATCCTGGCGGCCAAGAGGAGGAAGCTGCAGGGTTTTCAGAGAGGCGGAAAGCCGCCAGAGATGTTCTTTAAGGTGGAGGATCTTCCCTTCTTGGACCCGGCAGGTCTCAAAGGCGCCCGCGGCGTCAAAGGGAGCCGGCGG
This sequence comes from uncultured Planctomycetia bacterium, assembly GCA_964372575.1. GTDB lineage: Bacteria > Omnitrophota > Gorgyraeia > 1-14-0-20-64-10 > 1-14-0-20-64-10 > JACOVG01. The sequence goes on along the minus strand of CAYJSX010000028.1, from coordinate 992 downwards.
TGCAAAGCTCTTGGCGGCTGCGGTCATCGGAGTCGCGAATTTGAAAGGCCTCCATCAGGGCCTGCGCCTTGTGAAGGGTTTCCTCGTATTCAAAAGAGGGATCGGAATCGGCCACGATCCCAGCGCCGGTCTGGAAATAAAGGCTGCCGTTTGCCGCCCAGGCGGTCCGGATGATGAGGTTCAAATCCAGTTCGCCGGTGTAGCTGAGGTACCCGAGGGACCCGGTGTAAGGACCGCGTCGGACCGGTTCCAAGGCATCGATGATCGCAAGGCAGCGGATCTTCGGACATCCGGTGATGGTCCCGCCAGGAAAGGCGGCGGCGATCAAACCGGCGATCCCGATCCCGGGACGCAGCGTCCCCTGGACATTCGAAACGATGTGGATGACGTGCGAGTATTCCTCCAGCGCCATGAACTCATTGACCCGAACCGATCCATACCGGCAAACCCTTCCTAGGTCGTTGCGCTCCAGATCGACCAGCATCAGGTGTTCGGCCCTCTCCTTGGGACTTAAGAGGAGCTCTCGCCGAAAGTGAACGTTCTCCTGTGTCGTCCGGCCTCGGGGACGGGTCCCTGCGATGGGCCGCGTTTCCATCGAGCGGCCCCGGACCCTCAAGAAGCGCTCCGGGGAGGCGCTGATGATCTGAAGCGCTCCGAGATCCAGGAAAGCGGCAAAGGGGGAGGGATTGATCTCCCTTAAGGCCCGGTAAAGCTCACGGGGCTGGCGCGTCAGAGGGAGACTGAAGCGCTGGGAAAGGTTGGCCTGGTAGATCTCCCCGTCAGAGATGTAAGCCTTGGCTTGCCGGACCATCTCCTCGAAGGAGGCTCGGGTGTGGGTAGATTGGCATTGCGGATGGGGAATTTCAAGCTGCGGATGGAAGTCTGGCGGACGTCTAGGAGGCCGCGCCAGCCGTTCGGCCAGCCGCTCAACGCGGGAGAGGGCCTCTTCGTACGAGCGCCCGGGGCTCATCAAGGGTGAGGCCAGAGCGATG